>CAIKID010000180.1 GCA_903827345.1 uncultured Actinomycetes bacterium
GTGCTGTCTCTGGACGTAAGTAAGCCAGGCCAGATTCATCTTCGACGGCACCAAGAAAAGTCTTGAGCAGCCCTGAGAATTGGCGAGGTGCGGTGAATTGACCCTTGTTGCCGCAGTTAGGGCAACCGATCTCTTCCATCGAGGTCGGCAGACGCTTGTGCTTGGCTTCGAAGGCCTCTTCTAAATGGTCAGCGCGATAGCGCTTGTGACAAGCGGTGCACTCGGTAAGTGGGTCAGAGAATGTTTCGATATGACCGGATGCTTGCCAGACTTCAGGCGCCAAGATCACCGATGAATCCAGACCGACGACATCTTCGCGGCCCTGCACCATGGATTTCCACCACTGGCGCTTTACATTGTTCTTGAGCTCGACTCCGAGGGGGCCGTAATCCCAGGCAGCGCGCAGGCCACCATAAATTTCTGAGGAAGGGTAGACAAATCCGCGACGCTTGGCGAGGCTGACAATGGTTTCTAAACGATCTGCGGCCATGAGTGCTCCTTTAATCCGGCTGGCTGTCGGCTATCTTGCTGGTCGCAAGGAGCGTTAGTTTACCGCGTTAGATCGTCCTTGATCATCGAAAGGACGCTGTTGTCTGTCACCTCGCCTAAATTGCGCGAGAAGCGGCGCATCGTCCCTTCATAGGTAAATCCAGCCTTCTCGGCAGCCCGCCCAGATGGGAGATTTTCTGCGCTGTGCCAAATTTCGACGCGTTCTATCTGGTATTCATTGAGGAGCAGTTCAGCCAAATATCGCGTGACGGTTGGGATGATTCCTAGCCCTCGACTCGCTGGGAAAGCCAGATAGCCAATCTCTGAAATTTTCAACTTCCAATTGGTGCGTCGAAGCCAGATCTGGCCTACGGGGGCGCCATCTAATTCGATCAACCAGTTAATGCCCGAACCATTGCGCTGGGAATCTCTCCAAATCTTTAAATAATCCAGGTGATCCTTCTCTGTAAATGGATTGGCAATACCCATCCACTGCAGAATTGCTTCATCATTGTAAAGAGGAAGCAATACCTCGGCATCATCTTCTTGCAACGCTCGTAATTTGTAAGGTCCAATCTGCAATTCATGGTGCGTGAACCTGCGCATGAGTGAGGTATCTTCCATCACCCAACTTTGGATGTACTCTAAAAATTGAAAACCTCTACGGCGATAGAGCGGTTGCCCGGCCTCTGTCGCAATCAGAACGACAAGTTCATCTCCTAATTCGGCATGCTGAGCTAACGCCCAACCCATGAGCTCATCGCCGTAACCCTTGCGTTGGTGTTCTGCAGGGGTTAGGACGTCAAAACACCCGATGAAATTTCCGGTTCGAATAAAATGGGTCGTACTTACTGGAATACCATTATCAAAGAGGCAGTATCTAAATGAATTCGCATTTCCAAAGGGCCCTCGAGAAAGGGTTTGCGCATACTCTGCCGGCATTTCAAATCCAATAGTCAGTAGCTCTACAATGATCTGCAAATCAGCTTCTGTTTCTACTCTCCGGACTTCTAAGCCTGAGCGAAGCTCATGATGATCTTTCTTTGGATCGAGCGCATATGCCATCGAAGGGGCTGCGCCCTTGTTCACATACCCGCGCGCCTTCAATGTTTCGGCGTGGAGCAACCCAGCACCTGCGAGAGAGATCGAGTGAGGAAGATTTTTCTCATAAAAGACCTTGATTATCTCTTCGAAAATTAGAGGGTCATGATTGTAAATAGCCGCAGCGTTAAAGAAAGAGCTCTCAAAGCCCGTTGTAAACCAATAGCAATTATTTTCTCCCCCACCTTTAAAGGGTGAATCTGGGGTTGCAAATGACTTGAAAGATCCATGAAAGAGTCCACGAATGCGATCTAAAGGGACGCCTTCCTTTCCGACGATGGTGTCATACACGCGATCATTTAAAAGTGACATTCGATCCTTCTCTCGCTGTTATGTAAGCAAGCGGGACTGCCCTCCGAACAGTAAGAGTGATCTCCCCTCAGCACAAGGGATTTTTAAACTTATTATCTAAATCAAGCCCCGCCGGCAACGACCGCCCACATAATCAAGACTCCAGCAATAGTTGCAAGCAAAGTCCAGCGCGAAGGGTGGCGGGAATGTGCTTCAGGCAAGATGTGAGACGTTGCAATGTAAATGACGAATCCTGCAAAGAGCGCTAAATAAAGCGCGGTCCAATTGCTACCAAATGCGACATAAGAGCCAACGGCTGCGCCACCGATACGACCAATCGCATCGACTATCAAAAGTGCGCGTGCCTTCTGTGTCCACCTCTGCTCTTTAATGAGGAATGTGACCGTGTTTAATCCATCGCTAAATGCATGGACCATGATCGCCGAGAAGACAGCTAAGCCAAGTGAGCTTGATACTTTAAAAGCGGCGCCTACTCCAAGACCATCTGCAAAGACATGGCCAGCCATAGCAAGGCCAGCGAGCCGCCCTGCATAGTGGTGGTGATCATTGTCGTGATGCGAGTCAAAGGGTTCGTGGGTTGCAAACCAGCGCTCTGAGATGTGCAGAATTAAAAACCCTAGGACAATCATTAAACCAACAGAGCGAACTCCTCCAGATGTGCTGGTGTTATTTACAAATATTGTTGGCAAGAGATCAAAGAAGACCAAGCCGAGCATTAAGCCAGCGGCCAGTCCCAGAATGATATGAGTTCGGTCGCGAATCTTGACCGCTAAAAACCCACCCAGGCCAGTCGCCAGCGATGTAATAGCGGCTAGCAGTAGCGCGTTATGCATGGGCTGAGTCTACTTCACGACAAACAGGGATCATCACGCTTTACCAAACCGACGTTCACGCTCGTTATAGATTTCGATCGCTTTCCAGAGAGTCGTGCGATCTACATCTGGCCATAAGACATCCATAAATACCATCTCTGCATAAACCGACTGCCACGGCAGAAAGTTGGAGGTCCGCTCTTCGCCCGATGTACGTAAGAAGAGATCAACATCGCTCATCTGCGGGTTGTACATAAACTTCTCTAAAGTTTTTTCGGTGATGGAATCTGGATTGATCTTCTTGGCTTTTACTTGATCGGCAATGAGTTTGATGGCATCCACCAATTCGGTCCGGCCCCCGTAATTGACGCACATATTAAGAGTGAGAGTTTTATTGCGCTTGGTTAGCTCTTCAGCTTCTTGCAACTCATTAATCACAGACTTCCAAAGCCGACCGGGTTTACCAACCCAGCGCACTCGTACCCCGAGCGCATGCATCTCATCGCGCCGACGACGCAAGACATCGCGATTAAAGCCCATCAAAAACTTTACCTCTTCGGGGCTGCGCCGCCAGTTCTCGGTAGAGAATGCGTACGCGCTAATCTCTTTAACACCAATTGCGATTGCACCATGAACAACATCGAGCAGCGCCGCTTCGCCGGCTTCATGCCCCGCAGTGCGCGGTAGTCCGCGCTTTTTGGCCCAGCGACCATTGCCATCCATCACGATCGCAACGTGGTGAGGAACGTTGGAGACCCTTGGCGGCTTTGAAATGTTCACTGTCAGATTCTCTCAACTAATGGCAGGCTCCGTAGACCACGCTCTAGGTGCCATTGCAGGTAGGCGGCAATCAAGCCGGAGGCTTCGCGGCGATAGCGCTGCTCGCTGGCAGAGGCAAAGTCCCAATCCCCGCTCAGAAGTTGTTGCATCAGAAGAAGGGTCTCAGGGTGTGGCGTAGGCGCCGCGCTCGGTTTGCAGTTGTCGCAGACGCTGCCACCGCCAACCAGTGAGAAATAGCGATGTGGTCCTGGTGCGTCACAGCGCGAGCAATTAGATAGTGAGGGCGCATAACCTGCTACAGCGAGTGAGCGCAGCAAGAAGGCGTCGAGAATCAGAGAGGCATCGTAGGTTTCGTTGGCCAGCGCTTTTAGCGCTCCTACCAATAGTAAGTACTGTTGCA
>CAIKID010000181.1 GCA_903827345.1 uncultured Actinomycetes bacterium
CTCTTTGCGGAGCGCAGCACTGTTGTCGTGGCCCGAATCAACGGCGAACTGCGGGATCTCTGGACTGAACTCCACGATGGCGACGTGGTTGAAGCAATCGAAATTGAGTCACCAGGAGGACTGGCCGTTCTTCGCCACTCCACGGCTCACGTATTAGCTCAAGCCGTACAAGAGGTATTCCCCGAGACCAAGCTCGGCATCGGACCTCCAATCACCGATGGTTTCTATTACGACTTCGATCCTGCGAAACCCTTTACGCCCGAAGATCTTGAAAAGCTCGAATCTGCGATGCGCAAAATCATCAAGGCCGGTCAGCGCTTCCGCCGCCGTGTAGTCACCGAAACAGAAGCTCTCGCTGAACTTGCTGCAGAACCATATAAATGTGAACTCGTAGGACTTAAGAGCGGCGACGATGAATCTTCCGTCGAAGTTGGCGGAAAAGAGTTGACGATCTATGACAACTTGGGCCGCGATGGCGCACCAGTGTGGAAGGACCTGTGCCGCGGTCCGCACCTACCTTCGACCAAGCACATTCCCGCCTTCAAGTTGATGCGCTCCGCTGGTGCATACTGGCGCGGGTCTGAGAAGAACCCAATGTTGCAGCGCATCTATGGAACTGCTTGGCCAACACAAGAAGCATTGGATGCCTATCTCGAACTACTGATTGAAGCAGAAAAACGCGATCACCGCCGTCTCGGCACTGAGCTAGATCTATTCTCCTTTCCGGAGGAGATCGGTTCGGGGCTAGCGGTCTTCCATCCCAAAGGCGGAATCATTCGCCGCGCGATGGAAGATTATTCTCGTCGTCGCCACGAAGAAGAGGGCTATCAATTTGTTTACTCACCACATTTAACGAAGGCCTCACTCTTTGAAACTTCGGGACACCTCGACTGGTATTCCGAAGGAATGTATCCACCGATGGTGATGGATGAAGAGTTGCACGCTGACGGAACAGTGAAGCGTCAAGGGCAGAAGTACTACATGAAGCCCATGAACTGCCCCTTCCATAATTTAATTTACAAATCAAATAGTCGTTCATATCGCGAACTTCCATTACGGCTCTTTGAATTTGGAACGGTCTATCGCTATGAAAAATCTGGAGTAATTCATGGGTTGACTCGAGCACGCGGATTTACTCAGGATGATGCGCACATTTATTGCACCAAAGATCAGATGATGGGCGAACTCGATTCGCTATTGACTTTTGTGCTCAATCTGCTGCGTGACTACGGCCTTAACGACTTCTACTTAGAACTTTCTACCCGTAACCCAGCGAAGTCAGTGGGATCTGATGAAGCTTGGGTTGAGGCGACGAAAGCGCTACGCCAAGCAGCTGAAAAACAGAATCTCGAACTCGTTTTAGACCCAGAAGGCGCCGCTTTCTACGGTCCGAAGATCTCCGTTCAGGCGAAGGATGCGATTGGTCGCACCTGGCAAATGTCCACGATTCAAGTCGACTTCCAATTGCCTCAGCGATTTGATCTCGAATATCAAGCTTCCGATGGTTCGCGTCAGCAACCAGTGATGATTCACCGTGCGCTATTTGGTTCGATCGAGCGTTTCTTTGGCGTCTTAACGGAGCATTATGCAGGCGCATTCCCTCCTTGGTTAGCCCCGGTTCAAGTACGTGGAATCCCAGTAGCCGAAACATTCCTGCCCTACCTGCAAGAGATCGC
>CAIKID010000182.1 GCA_903827345.1 uncultured Actinomycetes bacterium
AATCCGCGCTCCATTGCAACGAGACCGGATTGGACCAATTCTTTGATGCCATAAGGCTCCAGAACGCGCAGCAGCGCTTGGATCTTTTCGCTATTACCTGTGGCTTCGATAGTGACCGCATCTTGTGCCACATCGACCACCTTGGCGCGAAAGAGTTGCACCGTCTCTAGTACTTGAGAGCGGGTCTCTGGTGTGGTGCTCACTTTAACGAGGAGAAGTTCACGCTGAACTGAGGCGATGGGATCAAGTTCGGTGATGCTCAAGACGTTGATCAACTTATCGGTCTGTTGAATGACCTGCTCGAGTGCATGACCTTCCACATTGACGACGATAGTCATTCGAGAAACATTGGGATCCTCGGTGGGACCAACTGCAAGAGAATCAATGTTGTAGCCGCGGCGCGCGAAAAGTGAGGCAATACGTGCCAGGACTCCCGGGCTATTCTCGACGAGAACTGAAAGGGTATGTGTGCTCATTTATAACTCCTGTGAATCCCAGATAGGAGCCATCGACTTCGCAATCACGATGTCATCATTGGATGTGCCCGCAGCAACCATCGGCCACACCATCGCATCGCGATGAACGCTGAAATCGACAACTACTGGTCGATCGTTGATAGCCATCGCCTCATTGATGACGCGATCTACATCGTCCTTACTTTCACAACGCAAGCCGACGCAGCCCATCGCTTCTGCTAGCTTTGCAAAATCCGGAATACGTTTGGAATGGAGATCGGTATTTGAGTAGCGCTGGTTGTAGAACAAGGTCTGCCATTGGCGGACCATGCCGAGCGATTCATTATTGATAATTGCGACCTTGATCGGAATATTATTTAAGGCGCAGGTCACTAACTCTTGATTGGTCATCTGAAAGCAGCCATCGCCATCAATCGCCCAAACGACAGTATCTGGAGCTCCAACCTTGGCGCCCATAGCAGCAGGAACGGCGAATCCCATAGTTCCCAGTCCACCTGAATTGATCCAGGTCCGCGGCTTCTCATACTGCACAAATTGGGAGGCCCACATCTGATGTTGGCCAACTCCGGCAACATATATGGCATCTGGCCCGACGATCTGACTCAATCTTTGGATCACATATTGCGGGGAAAGTGTGCCATCGGCTGGCTCATCAAAGCCCAATGGATATTTATTCCTCCAGCTATTGCACTGCGCCCACCAGGCGGTGAGATCAGGCTTTGAGTTTTTGAACTTTGCTTGCAGTGCAGGCACAAGGGCGTTAATGGTCGCTTTAAGATCTCCGACAAGCGCAACATCGACGATGCGATTCTTTCCGATTTCAGCTGGATCGATATCGGCATGAATGATTTTGGCGTTTGGTGCAAAAGAGGAGAGTTTGCCAGTAACGCGATCATCAAAGCGCGCACCCAAAGTAATCAGTAGGTCAGCCTTCTGCAGAGCCGTGACAGCTGCAACGGTGCCGTGCATCCCGGGCATCCCAAGGTGCTGTGGGTGGCTATCAGGAAAAGATCCAAGAGCCATCAAGGTTGTTACAACAGGCGCGCCGGTGAGTTCGGCAAGTTTCATGAGTTCGGCTGAAGCGTTGGACTTAATCATTCCGCCGCCGACATAGAGAACTGGGCACTTTGCTTCGGCGATTAGCGCTACCGCGTCTCGCACTGATTCAGCCGTTGGTTCCATAATCGGGTTGTAACCCGGAAGTGAAAGTGAGGTTGGCCATTCGTAGTCGACCATATTTATCAGAGCATCTTTGGCGACATCTACAAGAACTGCTCCCGGACGTCCGGTACCAGCGATATGGAAGGCCTCGGCTATCGCGCGTGGAATATCACGAGCATCCGTAATTAAAAAATTATGTTTTGTAACCGGCATGGTAATTCCGCGAATATCTGCCTCTTGGAATGCATCCGTTCCGATGGCAGCTGAGGCAACTTGGCCGGTAATCGCAACAACAGGCACCGAATCCATCTGCGCATCGGCCAGTGGGGTAACGAGGTTTGTTGCGCCAGGACCAGAGGTTGCGATGCAGACGCCAACACGACCCGTGGCTTGGGCATACCCAGTAGCTGCATGACCAGCGCCTTGCTCGTGGCGAACCAAGATGTGGCGGATGGAGCTATCAAAGATGGGGTCATATGCGGGAAGGATCGCGCCACCAGGAATTCCGAACATGACATCCACTCCGGCGTTCTCGAGGGATTTCACGAGTGACTGCGCTCCGGTGATTTTCGCTGACATATTCATCTCCTTCCTGGTTGTGTTTTTGGCTCCGTGAAATACGAAACCCCCCAGTTTTCACTGAGGGGTAGCGCACCATCTAGTCAGACTAGATCGCGCGCTCTCGAATCACCACTGATGATGTCATGGCGCAATTCTCGCTGGTCTGGCAAGGCTAGTCAACCCCTAACGACGTCATCTCAAAATCTGAGATGCCAATCTCAGAATACTTAGCCGCAGACCGCCCCTTGGGAGGCCGATCCAACAACCTTTGAATACTTCGCCAGGACTCCACGAC
>CAIKID010000183.1 GCA_903827345.1 uncultured Actinomycetes bacterium
CGCCAACACACAACAACTCCGCTTGCGATTGGGGAAGTTTTTAATACCATATGGGATTACAAAACTCTTATCACCGAACAGCTGATAGATTACGTTAGATCCTCCGTAACACACGCAGGAGGTATAACTGGACTAAAACGAATCTTAGAGTTTGCATCAATTTATCAAATAAAGTCGGGCATGCATGGACCAACTGATATCTCGCCTGTTGGGATGGCAGCTGCGATGCACCTGGGATTGGCCATCAACAACTTCGGAATTCAAGAGTACATGCAACACTCTGCCGCCACCGATAAAGTATTCCAACAGACCTATTCTTTTAAGGCAGGAATGTTGCACCCAGGGGATGTTCCAGGGATCGGCGTCACGCTCGATGATGCAGAAAGCGCGAAGTATCCCTATCAAGGCGCATATCTACCTATCAATCGCTTAATCGATGGAACTATGCACGATTGGTAAAAGTCGCAAGCGTAATGGTTTTAGGTAGTTACCCAACCGCCAGTGATATTAATTGATTGCCCGGTCATATAACTCGATTGATCCGATAAGAGAAACCAGATGAGATTGGCGCACTCTTCGGGAGTACCTGCTCTTTTGAGAGGTATGAAGTTCAGTCTTCGAGCCTCGATTTCTGCTTTTGTTGTACCTTGTCGATCGGCTAATTCCTGTGC
Source organism: uncultured Actinomycetes bacterium (assembly GCA_903827345.1). Taxonomy (GTDB): domain Bacteria; phylum Actinomycetota; class Actinomycetes; order Nanopelagicales; family Nanopelagicaceae; genus PALSA-747. The sequence continues at coordinate 672 of CAIKID010000183.1, forward strand.
AACTTGATCTTGCATCGGCGTATCGATAATCCCAGGCAATATAGCGTTTACTCTGACACCTAGTGCGGCGAACTCATATGAAAATGTTCTTGTCAGGCTCGCGATTGCTGCTTTTGTTGCGGCGTAGGGACCCACATCGGTATTTGTCACAAATTTTGCGGAGGCGGAACTTAAGTTCACAATCGATCCACCGACAGGCATCCGGGAGCCGATGCGGGCAGTTAAATCCCAAATCGATTCAAAATTTATAGCAAAGAGCTCTCGGATCTCATCGCGTGTAAAAGAAAGTAATGGTTTCATTTGCATTCTGCCGGCTGCGTTAACTAAACCATCGCAATCTGTGGCAAATTCAACGAGGCGGTCCCTCTCGGTCTCTTGAGATAGATCAGCAGAAAATACTTCAACACCGAGTTTACTCAGCGGGGAAAAGTCCGCCTGGGGTCGATCAACCGCTATTACCTCTTGGCCTTCTTTCAAAATTCGGCGGACAGTGGCGAGTCCGATTCCTCCGGCTGCTCCAGTTACCAAAGTTTTTGCCGGCATCTTTGCTACTCTCCGGTCTCGATTACGGCGAAAGGCTCACCGGGTGTTACTTCTTGATCCAGAGCTACCATTATTCTGGTGAGCGTCCCTGCTGCTTCAGCAACGACTTCAACAGTTGCTTTGTCGGTTTCTACTGTTACAAGAACATCCCCAATCGAAATAGCTTGGCCAATTTTGGCGACTAGTTCGACGATGAACATGGAAGTTACATTTTCTCCAACCCGTGGCATAACTGCTTGAATCTCCATATACACTAACCTCTCTTTTTCTGGGAATAACTAGATTCGTGATCACTCAAAAAGAGCGAGGGCACCTTATGCAACAATCCTATTTTCTCGCAAATCCGCAATCTCCTCTTCGCTAAGATTGAGAACCTGCTTCAAGATGTTTACAGTGTCACCACCTAAGATCGGCGAAAGCGGATAACTACAATTATCGATGTTGTGAAACCTGATCGGTGCATCCACATTTGGAATGGTTCCTATCCCAGGTTGTGACACGATAGAAAATATTGGGTTATTGGCGCTTGCTCTCTTGTCATTGCTGAGCAGTTCGTTGAAACTCTGATAAGGACCCCAACTCACCTTATGGTCCCCAAATATTTGCACGATTTCCGAATAACTTTGGTTGCCGACCCACTGGCTAAAAATCTCCCGGAGACTCTCTCGGGCTAGATAGCGATTTCCCTCTTGGTTTAGGTCAAGGTTGCGCAGTTGGGAGAGATCGGCGATAACTTGCCCCAGACCGGTTGCTTTAAGAAGATTCTGCCATTGTCTGGTGGTCAAGCACACAATCATGATCTCCTTGCGGTCGCGCGTTGTGAAATTGTGGCCGAAGGCGCCATAAAGGTAATTTCCATCCCTTGTGATTTCCTCTTGGCCGAGGTGGGCTTGTGCCAACTTTCCCAAAGCACCTGCCGTAAATAGCCCTACATCAGAGAGAGCGATGGTTATGTATTCTCCGTGGCCGGTCTTCCTGCGCTTTCGCTCCGCCGCCAAGATAGCTATCGCCGCCATACTTCCGAGAAGTAGATCCCAGGTGGGAAGCACGCTGTTTACCGGTTCATCCAATTCTTTGGCCCCCGTTATCAAGGGGTAACCGATTGCAGGATTTACCGTGTAATCCACTTCGCTGCTGCCGTCATAATTCCCCACCAGAGAAACCATTATCAAATCTGGTCTTTTCTGGGAGAGGGCTTCATAACTTAGCCAATCCTTAGCCGGAAAGTTGGTGAGGAAAATTCCGCCATCTTCTCCATCTGCGGTTATTAAATCGGAAGCGATTTTCTTACCTGCAACCGAATTAATATCTATCTGGATTGACTTCTTGCCACGATTGAGTCCGTGCCAAAAGAGACTCTCTCCAGATGTTGTGATGGGCCAGCGACCATAATCCAGGCCCCCGTTTATTTGGTCAAACCTAATTACTTCAGCCCCAAGTTGCGCCATTAAAAGACCCCCCAGGGGAGCGGCAACAAAGGCGGAGCCCTCGACGATTCGCAATCCCGAGAGAGCTCCCTTAGCAAGCATTTATATTTCCCAAGATCTCAATTGACTTGATTTTGAATTGGACCGGATTTTGCTTTTGGGAAATAGTTCTGGCCGATGCCAGATGAACGTTTAGGGATCATTACGGATCGATTCCAAGTAACCACTTCCATACCGTCTTGGTTGAGTCCCCGGGTAAACATGGAAATTATGCCCATGTCGGGCTTGGAGCTCGATTCCCGCACCCCGGTGCAGATGCTTTCGGCGTAAATGGTGTCTCCGACATATACCGGGTGAGTAAGTTTTATCTCATTCCAACCCAAATTAGCAACGGCATTTTGACTCATATCAATCACCGATATTCCCAATACGATCGCAACCGTGAGGCCAGAATTAACAATTATGCGTCCCTTGCTTATCGGATTAGATTTAGCTAAATCGGCATTGAAATGGTTCTGATTGGTATTGCACGTCAACTGAGTAAACCAGGTGCAATCTGTCTCGCTGATTGTTCTCCCGAAAGGGTGCTCGTAGGTGTCCCCTATAACAAAATCCTCAAAAAATCGCCCTAGAACTGCTTTATGTTCCGTCATGATTTGGACTCCTGATTCCTGATTGAATTCTTAGAGCGAGCCATTCCTGCTGCTCTACCTTTCTCGGCTATTACGATCGCCATCTTTCTCGACGCTTCATCAACCATTTTTCCGTTAAAGAGTATGGCGCCCTGAGAAGTTGAATCTGCTAGAAGCTCAAGCAGATCTTCCGATTCATCGAAGACACTTTGGCGGGGAGTGAAAATCTCGTTCACGATTTCAATTTGTGAAGGGTGGATGACCCATTTGCCATCGAATCCGAGCGCAGCGGAGTTTCGTGCGCTGCGAGTGAGGCCCTCTAGATTTGATATATCGCTGTATGGACCGTCGATAGCAAGCAAGTTATTTGCGCGTGCAGCAACAAGAATTTGTATCAAAATGGGATGATAAGCATCGTGGCCAGCATAACCCACAGGGTTATCACCGAGATGCAAAGTCTGCATGCCTATGCTCGCAGCAAAATCTCCAGGTCCAAAAACTAATGCGCTCATCCGGCTTGAAGCTTTAGCAATCTCCTTCAAGTTCATGACGCCAGAAGCGCTCTCTATTTGGACTTGAATCTTGAATTTCCCATCTGGAAGATTTAGCTCACGCTCCAATTTGGAAATTTCGGAATCTACTCGGGCCACTTGTTCCGCGCTCTGAACTTTAGGAACAATGATTGAGTTAAAAAGGCTGCCTGCCCCTAGAAGAATTTGGGCTAAGTCATCCTGCCACCAGGGAGTTTCCAGATCATTAATTCTTACCAAAGGTGCATTGCCAGTGAATCCCCCCTGGAGAAGAGCACTTACAACACTTCTTCGCGCCGACTCTTTGGAGTTTGGGGTAACGGAATCTTCCAGATCGAGGAAAATATGATCCACCGAAAGAGTGCGAGATTTATCGATCATTTTTTCGCTGGAGCCCGGGACTGCCAAGATAGTTCTAAAAGAATTACTCATGTAGATTTTCTTCTCCGAG
>CAIKID010000184.1 GCA_903827345.1 uncultured Actinomycetes bacterium
ACGTGACCAGAGTTGCGGATTCAATTTAATTGCATCGGAGTGCGCTGCCAACTTTGGAGCGATCTCTGCTTCGATGGAATCGAGAAGATCAGAGGTATCACTCGAAGATTTGTTAAAGAAGACCAGCGCTACACGGAGCAGAGTGCGTCCGCTCTCTTCGAGCGCAACGATGGTATTTTCAAAGGTGACTTCTGAGTTGGCGATGATCGCATCGACTTCTGCAAGTTGCTCTTCCATGCCGCCATAAAATGCCGGTAGATAGTGTTCATCTTTGATGAATGCGAAAGGGGGCATCTCGTATTCGAGGGTGCTGATTGTGGCAAAGGGATTCTTTTGATCGAGGCTCATAGCCACAATCCTATTCGGCTGCTACAAGTACTTCTTGGGTGGCGGTGACCCCATCTATCTCAAGCGTGGCGGTAACGGGAACCGTGCGCTTGATAACGGCCAGAGCGATTGGCCCCAACTCAAAGTGGCGGGCCATGGAGCCGATGAAACCGATCTCCTTGCCATCAAGTGTCACCTTTGCGCCATGTTCGGGCATATGAACCATGGTGCCATCTAAATGGAGCAAGACCAGCCGGCGGGGAGGATGACCAAGGTTAAATACCTTGGCGACGGTTTCTTGTCCGCGGTAGCAACCCTTGTTCATATGAACTGCCGTGTGCAAGAAACCCAACTCATTGGGAATTGATTTGTGATCGCTCTCGAGCAAGATGCGCGCGCGTCCGGCAGCGATCCGTTCAGCTTCCAGCGCCCACATACCGACCTGTACATGTCCTGCGCTCTGATAAGCCGAAGTTAGCGCAGAAAGTTCTGCGCGAGGCACAAGAGCGAAGGGTCCGCCAAATGTATCGGCAGCACCCGGTGCACGAAGAACCGCGAACTCCGAAGTGCGATCTTGTACATCCACATCTAGCATGAACTTCATCTTGTTTAAATAGGTAACTAATTCTTCGGCCTTCACCGCTTCGGTATGCATCCAGATTGCTTCGCCGTCATCGACGATAAAGAGCTGTTGCTCAATATGTCCTTGCGCATCCAACAGGAGGGTTTCGCTCCATTGGCCACGGGGTAGCGTCAAAAGTTCTTGCGTCATCATGTCATTGATCCACTTGGTGCGGTCTTTGCCCGAGATACTTATAACTGCACGATGCGAGAGATCTGCCCATGCATTACCTGCAGTAAGTGCTCGTTGTTCTTGATTGGGTTCTCCAAAGTGCCAGATGGCACCTTCATCTAAACCGGATTCAACAAGAACTGCGCTCATGTATTACTTTGTCAGAGCAGCGCAGGCTGCACAGGTGCCGTAAATGGCAAAGTGTGTAACATCGGTTTTGAAGCCGTAATCATCAGCTAGTTGTTGTACAAAGTTTGCGGCGGTTTCGATGGGAGCATCGCCGACAACTCCGCAGATTCCGCATACGAGGTGCAGGTGAGTTAAATCCTCGGCCGCGTGATAAGTCGCTCCACCGTGGCCCATGTGCGTGTGCTGGACTAGGCCAACATTTTCTAACGTTTCGAGGTTGCGATACACCGTCGATAAGTTAATGCCGGGGTGGGTGATATGAATCTTGTTAGCGACCTCTTCCGGAGTTGCATGACCAAGGTCGCGCACAGCTTGCAAGACCAGCTCGCGCTGCGGGGTGAGGCGCAGACCCTTTTCACGCAATTCGTTCTGTTCAGCCATTCCCCTAGCCTAAACCTCTTCCGAGAAGGTAAACAAAGCCTCTATGTAGTGCTCACCGGTAATGCCGAGATTCTGGGCGTTAGGAGGCGCGGTCATAGGTTCCAAGCAGACTCCATCGCTATCTTCTGTATAGACAACCCAATATGGGGCATCGGATTCGACCGTAACACGCGCCGCCCCCGGCCATACAACTGATGGAACTCCCTTGATCTCCACGAAGCAGTCATCCCACGGCTCTTTGGGCTGCGGCACGAATTCATTGGTCGGCAAGCCATCTTCGTTGCGAAGCATCATGCGGCCAGCGGTGAACTCAACCTCTGCGGCATCGCCGCGTTCGAGCTCACGGGGAAACCACGGGTGGTAACCCAACCAGGCCGGTAGGTCACAACCATTAGGTGTGTACTCCAAGATCCAACGGACCGCATCATCCAGAATTTCGATGGTCTGTTCGACTACCGCGCCGTTGTACGGAGCTGGCAGTTCAAGGCGCGCGCGCCCACTGCCCGTCTCTTCCCAAGAACTTGTAAAACCATATCCATGAATTGCATGCGGCGGCGCCCAACTCGTTGGCAAGGTATGCACGATTCCAGATTCACTTGTAATTAAACCTTCATCAATCCGTCCTGCCCATGGAGCCATCGCATACCAACCCCATGACAATGGAGTACCGCGGAAAGGCACCGCGAATTGCAGATCGCGCCATTGCAGCGATGCAATACGCGCACCTTGGTCGAGATCTATAGAAACGGATATTTCTGCGCCATCAATATGTTGCATTAGAAGCCTTCTAACTCTTGGAAGGTGGGGGGATTTGCTCCTGGGCGTGAACAAGTAATCGCGGCTGCTTGTGCAGCGCGACGAAGAACTTTTTCTAAGGTGGTTCCCACAAGATTATCTAAGCCGTACTTGACTATTGCTTCAACTAAGATCGCACCGACGGTATCTCCGGCGCCCACGGTATCGATCACATCAACGCGAACTCCAGGAACAGAGACCTCGCCATCCTGGGTATATCCATCAATTCCGCTGGCCCCACGCGTGAGCACAACGAGCTGGGTCTTCTCATTAATGAAATTCTTCGCGGCGGCTCTAAAGTCCATATCGGGATAGAGCCAAGCCAGATCATCCTCGCTCATCTTGATCACTGAGGAGATTGCGGCCCATTTCTGCATGATCGCCATGTAACGATCGCGATCGTTGACTACCGAGGTGCGGATATTGGGATCAAAGACGAGCGGCGCCTCAACTTTCTCGGCCCAATTAAAGAGATTGGTTGCCCCAGGTTCAACAATTGTTGCCAGAGTTCCAACATGCAATACCGCTGGCGGGTTCGATGGATCGGGTAGCCATGATTCGTTGAACTCAAAGGTTGCAGTCCCATCGATCAAAAACTCGTAGGTTGCGCCGCCAGATGCATCGAGAGTAACGGTGGCCACGCACGTTGGATTATTTGATGAGAAGGAGTAATCAAGTTTGACGCCATCCGCCAACAATTCAGCGCGGGCTTGTTCCCCGTAGGCATCAGTTGAAATTCCATCGATAAAGTAAGAATCAAAACCCAGACGCGCTAACGCCTTTGCGGTATTTGCCGGCCCACCGCCAACAATTGCTACACGGCTGCCGTCTTTAGGGATGAGATCAATAAGAACTTCACCTGCGACCCAAACTGTCGTACTCAATCGTTCTCCCCGGCGCGCGCCAAAAATTCGGTAATAACGCGGATACCAAAGAGATGGTCTTCTACTTGAGGCAATCCGCTAATCAACAAAATACCTTGTAAGCCTTGGCCTGTGACATTCAGCGGCAATCCACCACCGTGAATCGCATGCGTCTCTTCGGTTAGCCCATACTTCTCATACCAATCGAATTCAGCTTCTTCGGCTTTGACGCGTTCCAACATTGTGGAATGTCCTGTAGCCAGAACTACGCGCGCTTTACGAGCAATCCACGATGGCTGATCCGGCTTTGCGCCGGGAAGAGCGGTGTGAAAGACCACCCATTCGCCTAGGCGTACCTCAATCGAAATTGCGAGTGATTCGCGTCTTGCTATATCTACCGCGATCTCTCCGATTGTTACGGCATCTCTAAGATCACAATGCGGCAAAACCAAAATTTGCTCTTCGAGTTCTAGTTGTTCACTCGTGAAGCCCCCAGTTGTCATGTGCACACTCTAATAGAGAGCCATAAACTTCTCCGTATGACTCATATCCCCCTTGCTAAGACCGACCTTAAAGTCCACCCGCTCTGCCTCGGTGGAAATGTATTTGGCTGGAGCGCCGATGAAGAGCAGTCGATGGCGGTACTCAACGCCTACACCGAATACAACGGCAATTTCATCGATACCGCCGATGTCTATTCCGAGTGGAAAGAAGGCAATACGGGGCACGATAGCGAGCGGATCCTCGGAAACTGGATGAAGCAGCGTGGCAATCGCTCTGAAATCGTTATCGCTACCAAGGTGGCAAAACTTTCAACTCGCCCTGGCCTCTCTGCCGCCAATATCACAGAAGCTGTTGACGATTCCCTGCGTGCGCTACAGAGTGATTACATCGATATTTATTATGCCCACGAAGATGACAAGACAGTTCCACTGCGTGAAACCTTGGAAACATTTGATGCCTTGATTAAATCGGGCAAGGTCCGCTACATCGCTGCATCCAATTACACGGGAGAGCGTTTGGCAGAAGCGTTAGAGATTTCTAAATCCGAAGGCTTCGCCCAATACATCGCCTTACAAAACTGGTACAACTTGCTTCATCGCGAAGAGTTCGAAGAGGATGCCGCACCTGTTGTTGTCACAGAAGGTATCTCTGGAATTCCATTCTTTGGTCTGGCTCGCGGATTCCTATCGGGCAAGTATCGCCCCGGTGCGACCGTTGAATCAGTCCGAGCTGGTGGTGTAGCCGACTACCAAAATGAGCGCGGGTTCAAAGTTGTCGCAAAGCTAGAAGAGATTTCCAACGCCCACGGCACTTCAATTTCATCTGTCGCCCTCGGTTGGCTCGCTGCGCAACCTGGTGTTACAACTCCCATTGCGAGTGCGCGCACCGTCGAGCAGTTAAAAGAGTTCGTTAATTTCACTGCCCTTTCGAGTGATGAAATAAACGAACTCTCAGATTTAACTAAGTAAGTACTACTTCGTTGCTGCCGGTGTAGGAACGGCCCCTCCGGCCGCCCCTCCACCAAAGCCACCGCCGGGAGTAATTCCCAGTTGCGCAAAGCATGTTTGCATAGCTGCCGCTGTTGCAGGATCCTGGAAGTCAGGACGTGCACCGGCAGCGATTGTAATTCCAGCTTTTGTTAAGCAGGCGATCAACTTTGGATCAGAGAACGCTCCGCCACCACCACGTCCTGTGCCACTTCCAGCGGGTGCAGAAACTCCTGGAGCGGGGGCAATCGCGGCCTCGCCAGTAGCTGTTCCAGATGGAGTTGTTCCACTCGCGGCCCCGGCACCTGTATCGGTGATGCGTGTTGCATCACCGGCTGCAAGTGAAGAGGCTTGGGTTGGATCATCTAAGGTGATCGTTACCGTCGATCCCTTTACAGATTTGATAGTGCCGGTGATGCGAGTTCCACCGCCACCTCCACCGAATCCACCAAAGCCACCTGCTGCAGCGCCAGCAGCGCCAGCAGCTCCACCGCCACCTCCGAAAGATGCACGAAGCGATGCAAAGGAGGAGGCACCGGCACCAGCCGTTGACTTACCAGCTTCGTAGTGGCCATACCAAGTACCAACTGAAAGCAGTCCAACAATCACAAAGAGGGTTCCCAACACTTTGGTGTACTTGTTGGTCCATTGGAATGTGCCCTTAGCAAGTTCTTCCTTGAGGTTGTCTTCAACCTCGGTAGCGAAGAGATCAAACTTCGGTTCGTCGGGAGATCGGAAGACACACGTCTGAACTCCAGTCACATTACTCGATCTCGTATGCCGTCT
>CAIKID010000185.1 GCA_903827345.1 uncultured Actinomycetes bacterium
AGCGCCAGTGATTGAAAATTCATACATATTGCCCCATGGAACGCGATGTGCGGATAATCCACGTGTCACAACTGCAACGCTTAATACCGCAAAGCCAAGGATCATCATGGCGGTACCAATACGACCAGCGCGCTGCGTTTTTTCGAAATCGAACTCAGTTCGGTTATTGCCTTCTACGTTGCGCACTGACCAAGAAACTTCAACAGCGTGCGATAAGAAAGCGATCGTAAATATCGCCAAACAGGCATAAATCGCGCCATTCGAAAAATATGCCAGGTTGGTCGATGTCACTGAGTATCTCCTCTAAATTCTTCAAGCGCCCGCGCTAGCGCTTTGAGTTCCTCTTCCAATCCAGGAATGCCATTCTTTGCAAGTCCCGCTATTTCAACATCATCCCCCACCTTTATCCAAATCCGTCGCTGGCGTGTAAAGAGTGAGATCAGTAACCCTAAGATCGCAAAGATCGCACCGTAGAGTGAATACATCTTGCCAGGATCATCAACAATCTGCAGATTGACCCAAGCTTTCCAACCATCGAAGGTTATGGTTCCTGCACCAAAGTCGTAGGTACTTCCTAGGGTGAGAGCCTTGAGGCCAATCTTCGTCATTTTGGAGGTATCCAAAGAATAAACCGATTGTGGAGTGCCGCTATCTAGCCCCAAGTTTCCTTTCCAGGCTGATAGGACGAGACGAGGATCTAAAACCTCGGGATAGGTAGAAAAGATTCCCCGCGCCACACTGCTACTTGCCGTTGGAATAAAAGATGCGATGAAACCAATCTGTGGCTTCATATCAGGAATTTTGATTGCGCCAAGAGAGCTCAGATTGCCATCTTGCGGAAGAAATATAACGGCACCTTGGAAAGTTATATTGCCGGATTTATCACGGACAGTTACGACAGGTGAATAACCATTTGCCTGCAAATAAACCTTGGTGCTACCTGAAGTCCAAGGGCTATTTACCTTGATTATTACCGCTTTGGAAGCGGAGCCGATAGGAGAGGAGATCTCGGTCGTAAGAAGATAGTTACTCGGTTGACCAGTAGTTGGAACATAGGAGGCAACAAAATTCTTTACCGTTAAAGAGAAAGGAGTAAGCGATCCCTGACCTTGAAACTTTCCGTAACTTATATTGTCATATGAAGTGGGCGTATTTATGAAGCGGTCGCCCACATTCAAAATAGCTTCACCCTTCATCCCCAAGAGTCCACCCAGCGCAACTCCGACGAGAATCAAAATCAACGAAAGGTGGAATAAAAGATTTCCGGTTTCGCGACTGTAACCTTTTTCAGCAGATATTGAGTTACCTTCAAGTCGCATTCGGAAGTGATGACGCTTCAACCATTTTTGTGCAATTTTCAGCGCTTGTTCTTGGTCCACCGGGACAATTCGGTAACCCTCCATGCGATCTAAATTCCGCGGAGTCAATGGGGGCTTTTTAGCGATCGCGCGTAGGTGGTGGAAGGTGCGAGGCAGAACACAACCGATGAGAGAGATAAAGAGAAGAAGGTAGATCGCGCTGAACCAAGGTGATGCATAAACGTTAAATAAATGGAGTCGATCCATCCACTTGGCGAGTGTGGGATCGCTCGTAAAGTAAGAGTCAACTTTCTGCGGGTTCTGACTGCGCTGCGGAAAGAGCGAACCCGGAATCGCCGCTACTCCTAAAAGCATCAATAAGATAAGTGCCGTACGCATGCTTGTTAACTGGCGCCAAGCCCAGCGCAGCAAACCAATTGCCCCGATATTGGGTAGCTGACTCTCGGTCTGCGCCATCAGACGATCGGCACAAAACTAGAGATGGAGGAACGTAGGGAGTTAATAATCTGAACCCACAAGCCTGTTGCCTGCAAGAAACCAATAATGATGAGAAAAACGCCGCCAAAGATGGTTAAGAGGTTTCCGCGCTTGGAGATAAAGCGGCGCAACTTTGCCGATTGATCAAAGAACAGACCGACCGCGATAAATGGAACGCCGATCCCAAAGCAGTAGCCAACACTCAATATCGCTCCGCGTAGCGCGCTAGAACTTTGGAAGGAGAGCGCTTGTACTGCACCAAGTGTTGGACCAATGCATGGAGTCCAACCCAAGCCAAAGAGAAAACCTAGGAGTGGTGCTCCGAGCAATCCCGTCGTCGACTTCCATTTCGGTTTAAATGATCGATAAAACTTCTGGTTGAAGAGAAATACTGTGCCCATCACCATGGTGAGAAGGCCAAGGACAATCTGTAGCCAGCGCGAGCCGCTGGAAATCTTGGAGCCTAGTGAGCCGAAGAGCGCACCATAACTAATAAAGAGCACCGAGAAACCTGAAACGAAGAGGATCGCCCCCAGCGCAGTTCGCCCCTTGTTCTTCACATCTGTCATACCCGCTGAATATGCAAGATACCCGGGAACGAGTGGCAAGACGCAAGGCGAGAAGAAAGAGATCAGGCCGGCGATAACCGCAACCCCAAGAGCAAGCAGAAGGTTGCCACCCAGAATTTGGTGCACAAAGAAGTTATGCATGGGGCGCATCCTTCAGAACTTTATCGATCAAGTTGGTAAGAAGCGCAACGGTTACTTCACCACTCACGCGAGCGGCGACATATCCGTGTGCATCAATGATCAGCGTTGTGGGGATGGCATTGGGGACAAGGGAGTTTCTAAACTTAGCGAGCACAGAATCATCGGTAAACACTGGATAGGCAATCTTGAAGCGCTTCACAAATTGCAATGCAGAGGAAGGGTTATCTCGCGTCAAGATTCCTGCAAATTGCACTCCCTGCGGCGCATACTTAACAGCAAAGTCAGAGAGAAGAGGTGCTTCAGCGCGACATGGAGAACACCAGGATGCCCAAACGTTGAGAACAGTTACCTTGCCCGTAGTGAGGGTGATAGATCCACTTTCCAGCGTTGCTCCAGAAATAATTGGTGCCAGCTTGCGATCTGGAGCTTTTACATAGATCGCGACTCCATCACCAGATACAAACGCATTTTGATTAGCTGTCGATAATCCACCACTGGAACACCCCGTAAGCAGAAAGAGAGGAGCGAAGAGAAAAATAGCTAAGCGCTTCATTTCTTCTCCGGCAAGAGGTGGCGCGCCGGTTCTGCATAGCTGACCCCTTCGATATCTCCCGCAGCATCTAAATGAAAACTAGTTACAGAGGCGAGGGTGCATTGACGCTTGCGTGGATCATGCAACATACGGCGACCTTCTACTGCAGAGCGAAGAATCCAGATTGGAAGTTGATGCGAGATGGCGAAGGCATCGATACCACCGGCGGCATCGCGCGCAGCAAAGAGTGCTGCCAACATTCGAGCAACCTGCTCTTCATAAGGTTCACCCCAAGAGGGAACCCAAGGACGCGTTAGATGGCGCCAAGATTTAGGGTGGCGTAAAACACCAGAGCCCATCTCAAATTTCTCTCCTTCGAATACATTTGATGCTTCTATTAAATTCTCGTTGGTGATGATCTCCAACGAGTGAGCCGCCGCGAGCGGACGGGCCGTCTCCTGCGCCCGTTGCAATGGTGATGCTAAAACAGCCCCTACTTGGAACTGCAACGACCATTCGGCCACCGTACGCGCCATCTCCTGGCCGCGCTCGGAGAGGTACCAGCCTTGCTGGCGCCCGTAAAGAATCTTCTCAGGATTAAAGACCTCTCCATGCCTCAGAAAATGAATGGTAGGACTCATACCGTAAGCATAAAGGAGGAGTGCGATCAGCCCTGCGCGAAGGTTTGCAGAAGGTTGGCTAGGCTAGTGATATGGCGCTCCCTTTGAAGCGAGTAGCTTTCTTCGATGTCGACAATACCCTGATGCGGGGCTCCTCCCTTTTCTTTCTGAGCAAGGGGATGTATCAGCGGGGCTTCTTCACGAAGAAAGATATCTCCAACTTTGTGATGGCCAATTTAAGATATCGCCTCTCAGGTATTGAGAATAAAGAGGAAATCGCCAAGATTCAGGGCGCTGCCTGTGAATTCTTCCGAGGCCATGATGTCTCCATTATCGAAAAGATGGGCATAGAGGTCTACGACGAATATGTCTCACCCGCCCTATGGCAGGGAACGATTGAGATCGCCAATAACCACCTCGATCATGATGAAGAGGTCTGGCTGGTTACTGCCACCCCGAAGGATCTCGCCGATCTGATTGCGAAGCGGCTCGGATTCACTGGAGCTCTCGGAACTGTTGCTGAGGTCAAAGATGGCGTTTATACCGGAAGGTTAATCGGCAAACTCTTGCACGGCCCAACTAAGGCGGTCGCTATCAAGTCCCTAGCAGCGGAGCGCGGCATTGATCTCGCGAACTCTTATGCGTATTCCGATAGCCACCATGACCTTCCCTTACTACAAGCAGTGGGAAACCCCCGGGCTATCAATCCAGATACCCTCCTGCAAATCCACGCCTTGCGAGAAGAGTGGCCAATTTATGACTTCCGCAGGATGAGAGCCTTGAAGAAGGTTGCGGCCCCTGTGCTGGGACGCTTGGTCAAGCTCAGGACGCTCTTATCTCCACGAAGTTGGCGTCGCAGCAGGCAGTAAAACCCCAGTAATGTAGGGCAGTTATGTCTACCCCAGCGATCTCCTTCACCGAAGAGCTGCGCAATCGATCTGATCATGAGATCCAAGCGCTCTTCTCGTTGCGGCCTGATCTCATCTCCCCCGTTCCGACAGATGTGATGGCACTTGCGGCGCGCGCTAATTCAGCGCCTAGCCTGCTGCGAGCTCGAGAGGCGTTGGACAAGTTCCGTTTAGATATTTTGACCGCGATCTGCACTCTCGACGAACCCATCGCTCTACAACAAATCTTGGCGGTAACTTCCGATGAAGCAGCTAGTGCCGTTCAATCTCTCTGGGAGATCGCCCTTATTTATCGTGATGGCGAGCGCTACCGCGTAACATCAAATGTACGCACCATAATCGGAGAATATCCGGCTGGCCTTGGCGTAAAAAGTTCTAAACCATTTGATTTTGTTGCTCTTGAAGGTGCACCTAAAGGGGCAGTCGAAACCCTGGGCAAGATGGTCTGGGGTCCACCTAAAGGTCAGATCGCGGATATTAAGAAAGCCCCACCAGCAATCAAATGGTTGTTAGAAAATAATTTTCTGGTCCCCTTTGATTCGCAAACTGTTTTACTCCCCCGCGAAGTTGCGATGCACTTTCGCGGGGGAAAGGTCTTCAAAGCTTTGCAGTCAACGCGCCCTTCCGTAGAGGGCGTGGCCAGAAAGCAGAAGTCAGCGGATCTAGCTGCTATCGCGAATATTTCGACCTTCGTACGCTGGGCTGAAGAGTTGGGCCACAACTGGTCCGATGAGCCTCCTACCGCACTTCGATCGGGTGGATTAGGAGTCCGCGATCTAAAGCGCACCGCTGAACATCTGGGGATCTCAGAAAACTGCGCCGCATTTGTTGCAGAACTCCTATATATCGGCGGTTTAATAGTTATAGATACCGATGATCAAATTCTTCCTACGAGCGCCTTCGATCTCTGGCTCACAAAGAGTATTGAAGCGCAGTGGCATGCCCTGGTCTCACTGTGGTTGGAAACCTCTCGAGTAAGTGGATTGATTGGCAAGGGCGATTCCAAAAACATCGCGGCCTTAGGCCCAGAGCTAGATCGCGGTGGGGTATCAACACTGAAGAAGGTAATTCTGAATGTGCTCAAGGACCACCCCGAGATCGATCCCTCATTAGATTCAATTGCAGCTACGCTGACCTGGATTCTTCCCACTCGAGCAAATCGAGAATACTCTGAGTGGGTTCTTCGAGAAGCAGAATGGTTGGGATTGACTGGACAAGGAGCACTTTCAACTTTTGCGGTGGCTCTTATCTCGCAAGAAGATTTAGGTGTAGAGAAGGCGCTGCCAAAACCTGTTGATCACATTCTGATTCAAGCAGATAACAGCGCAATTGCGCCTGGCCCACTCACGCTGGAACTGGCCAATGCCATTGGAACTATTGCAGATATCGAAAGTCGTGGTGGCGCGAGTGTGTATCGCTTTAGCGAATCTTCGATTCGTCGCGGTTTAGATCATGGGCAAACTGGTGATCAGATCAAGGATTTCTTAAAGAAGATCTCCAAGACTCCTATGCCCCAGCCTTTAGATTATTTGATTTCCGATGTGGCAAAGCGCCATGGAAAATTGCGTGCAGGTAGCACTACTTCATACCTGCGTTGCGAAGATGAAGGTCTCATACAAGAAATATTCCATGACAAGCGTTTAGAGCATCTGCGGCTACGTAAGCTCGCGCCACAGGTCTTAATCAGCGATGTAGATAGCAGCGAATTAATGCGAGTTCTTCGCGATGGTGGCTACCTGCCGGCCGCTGAAAATGAGACCGGAGTACTTATTTCGGCTCCTCAGGTGCGACGTGCCAAGGCGAGGCCAAAACCCCCTCGCGTGATCTCCGAACTGACGGCACCAGGTGAAACCTTGATCGCCTCCGCCGTTCGGGCGTTGCGAGCTGGAGAACGCGCCAGCTCCCATAAGCCGCGCGACGTACCGCGGACCACCGCAAACGAGACCGTTGACCTCCTTCACAAATATATTGAAGAGCGCGCCAGCCTCACGATTGGCTACGCCGACTCCAATGGCGGGGTTTCCAATAGATTGATCGATCCGCTCTCCATATCGCTGGGAACTCTGGTCGCGCGCGACCATGCCACAGGTGAGATCGCCCATTTCCGCATCCCGCGGATCACCGGCGTAAGCCCCGCCAACTAGGCTTACCCCATGACTTTCCTCGCCGACCTGCAAGAACTCGTGGAGTGCCAGTCTCCTAGCGAAGATGTCGCTGCTTGCACCAAGGTCGTGGAGTTAGCGCTTCACATCGCAGCTCGAAACCTTCCGCAACAGGCGCGCATTGAAAGCGCCGGAGGTCGGCCGGTCTTCTGGTGGGGAGCAGCGCAACCAGAGGTAGTTCTTCTCTGTCACCTTGATACCGTCTGGCCCATCGATTCTTATCTCCCGCTCTGGCGTGTGGATGGCGACCAAATATTTGGGCCGGGGATCTTCGATATGAAGGCCGGCTTTTTGCAGGCGATGTACGCCCTCAAAGAAATTCCGGGCGCCTTTGAAAAAATTGCTCTGATCGGTACCACAGATGAAGAGATAGGTTCGCGCTCTTCTCGTGAACTGATCGAAAGCCTGGCGAAGACAGCTAAGGCGACTCTCGTCTTTGAATCATCTATCGATGACACAGTAAAGATCGGTCGTAAAGGTACTTCGATGTATCGCATCACCATTCACGGTCGTGCCGCCCATGCTGGATTGGAACCAGAAAAGGGAATTAATGCAACAACTGAGATTTCGCGAATAGCGCTGGCTCTCGCTGCCTTAGAGAGCACCGAACATGGAACTACCGTAGTTCCAACCTTGATGCACTCCGGATCCACAACCAATACCGTCCCAGCTACCGCCTCGCTAGATGTGGATGCACGCTCGTTCCTCTCTGCTGAGCTCGATCGTGTTGATACAGCTATCAAAGCCTTACAGCCCCTACATCCCGAGGCAAAGATTGAAATAACTGGCGGAATAAACCGCCCTCCTCTCGAGCACGCGGCAACTGCAGAGTTATACGAATTGATTGAATCCGTTGCCAAGAAGTTAGGTCTACCACCCGTTGGCCACGTTTCAGTGGGCGGTGCCAGCGACGGAAATCTGGCGGCAGCTGTTGGCGGAAAAGTATTGGATGGACTTGGAGCTTCTGGCTATGGCGCACACGCCGCGCACGAACATATCTTTGCTAGTCGTATCGAAACTCGAATCTCGCTTATAGCGGGGCTCATTAAGGAATTAATTTAATGGCTGATGGTCCACTGATTGTTCAGAGCGACAAAACTCTTCTGCTCGATATCGACCATCCACTCTCTGATGAATGCCGACGGGCGATCGCATCTTTCGCTGAATTAGAGAAATCTCCAGAACATATCCATACCTATCGACTCACCCCCCTTGGACTGTGGAATGCGCGGGCGGCAGGACTAGATGCCGAGCGGGTTGTTGACACCCTTCTCAAATATTCGCGCTTTGCCGTACCTCATGCGCTGCTTATTGATATCGCCGAAACAATGTCGCGCTACGGTCGCTTAAGGCTTGAAGCTCATCCTGTGCATGGCCTTACCTTGGTTTCCAACGATCCTGCTGTACTCCGCGAGGTCACCCGCGGCAAGAAGATCGCTCCGATGCTCGGATTGCAGATTGATGATGAAACCCTCGTCGTGCATCCCGGCCAACGCGGCTTCCTCAAGCAGGCTCTACTTAAGCTCGGTTGGCCGGCAGAGGATTTTGCTGGGTATGTCGATGGCGAGCATCATGAGATTGCACTTAAAGAAGAAGGTTGGTCGATTCGCAAATATCAGGCGATGGCGGCCGAAGGATTCTGGCACGGAGGTTCTGGAGTTGTCGTTCTACCTTGTGGCGCCGGCAAGACGATCGTGGGCGCCGCCGCAATGGCGCACGCCAAAGCTACAACTCTCATTTTGGTGACCAATACAGTCGCAGCAAGGCAGTGGCGTGATGAATTGCTCCGCCGCACTACTTTGCACGAAGATGATATCGGCGAATACTCCGGGGCAAAGAAGGAGATCCGCCCGGTTACAATCGCCACTTACCAAGTAATGACCATGCGACGCAACGGTGTCTATTCGCACCTTGATCTATTTGATGCGATCGACTGGGGACTTATTATCTACGATGAGGTTCATCTTTTGCCGGCACCGATCTTCCGCTTTACCGCAGATATTCAATCGCGCCGCCGTCTCGGACTCACCGCAACTCTCGTCCGCGAGGATGGCATGGAGGGCGAAGTTTTCTCGCTCATTGGACCGAAGCGCTTTGACGTTCCTTGGAAAGAGATTGAATCCCAGGGCTATATTGCACCAGCGGATTGCGTAGAGGTCCGAATTACTCTCACTGAAGAAGAGCGCCTTAATTATGCGACTGCAGAGCAGGAAGATCGTTACCGCTTCTGTTCGACCACAGCAACGAAGCACAATGTCGCGATCGCCCTGGCCCGAGCCCATGCTGATGATCAAGTTCTTGTCATCGGTCAATACTTAGATCAGATCGATGCGCTAGGAGCCGAGCTAGGCGTCCCAGTTATTAAAGGAGATACCCCCGTTAAAGAGCGAGAACGCCTTTTTAATCTTTATCGCAGTGGCGAGATCAAATGTTTAGTGGTCTCAAAAGTTGCCAACTTCTCTATCGATCTCCCAGATGCGACAATCGCGATTCAAGTCTCTGGAACCTTTGGATCCAGACAAGAGGAGGCGCAGCGTCTTGGGCGAATCTTGCGTCCTAAATCAGATGGCCGAAGCGCTCGCTTTTACTCACTCGTAGCGCGGGATACCATCGATCAAGATTTTGCTCAAAATCGCCAACGTTTCTTGGCGGAGCAGGGTTATGCCTATCGCATTATCGATGCAGATGAGATCCTCTCCAAGGACAATTAAATTATTTATCTTCTCCGAATTTAAGCTCTCTCTGCGAAGGCCTTCCGAAAGCGCGCTGGATTAACTGTAAAAAAGTCGTGTGGCAGGTGGTCTATATGTATCACGGGCACCTGCTCACCAAATTTATACTCTAGATCTGCATCGCCATCTATAAATATCTCTTTAATTTCAAAGTTCAGTTCTTTCTGCAGAATTTCTAAGGTTTGCAGCGCCTCGTCGCAGAGGTGACAACCTCTCCTGGAGTAGATCTGAACTTCTCGCATAGTATCTATTCTCTCAGAGGACTAGGATTTTGCCTTATGCGAGTCCAAAACCTGGTAAAAATGGCGGTTGCGGCTCTCTTCCTATCCACTCTCACCAGCACCAGCCCCGCACAGGCTCTGACCGTCGAGAAGGTTCCCGCCCCTTGGGTTAATTTCTATCGTTCGAGCACGTCAGCCATTTCACCGCGGGTCACGACCGCCGGACCAACGCCGCGGGCTAAACAAGTTGGAACCCTCAGTAACTTTAAAGTGAATTATGTAAATGTTCCCCTCTCCGATCAGAACGCCGTGCAAGCTGCGATCGATATCTGGTCTGATAACTGGAGCTCTTCGGTGCCGATCAATGTCGTTGCCAATTTTGTCCAACAAGGGACATCGGGAATTTTGGCCTCGGCCTCTCCTGTTAGTTTTTTTCATAACTTTACGGGTGCCCCCGATCCAACGCTCTGGTACTCGTCCGCCATGGCAAATGCTCTCGCTGGTAAGGATCTCGATCCCGCCAATCCTGAGATATCAATCAATATAAATGCAACCATGATCACCTCTTTTTATTTGGGCACCGATGGAAATTGCCCACCAAATCTCTACGATTTAGAGTCGATCATCTTGCATGAAGTGGCCCACGGCCTGGGCTTCCTTTCCAACGACTCCTTCGATCCCTTTTCGCAATTTGGCAGCATCGATCAGCCCACCGCCTTTGACGCGTACGCTCAAACGCCGACCGGCTCGCGCCTCATGGATCTAGCATCACCTTCTGCAGAACTTGGACTCGCTTTTCAAAGTCCATTAATCTGGTCGGGAAAGAATGGCATCGCTGCTAACAATGGAATCAAACCGCTTTTATATACACCTAAGCCTTATCAATCAGGCTCTTCCGTAAGTCACCTAGATCAAAATGCATTCGATAAAAGTGGAGCAAATGCGCTGATGACACCTTCGTGGCCTGCGGGTGCCGTTTATCATGCTCCTGGTCCTTTACTGCTGGGGATGCTGGCGGATATGAGGGTAAAGCCTCCAGCGGGAATTCCTGCCGGTATTCCCAATTCTCCAAGAAATGTTTACGCAATTGTTGGAGATAGATCCGCCCTCGTTAGCTTTGATCCACCTGACAATGCACGAACATCCCAGGTCACTTCGTACTCCGTAACAGTCATTGAGACTGGAGTGAGCATGCAATCGGCATCGAGCCCAGTAACAATTGGCGGACTAAAGAATGGATCGCACTATTCCTTTTCCGTAACCGCCAGCAATCAACTCGGTGTATCGCCTCCGCAAACAAGTAATGCGATCTTTCCACAGGCCCCTTGGAAATCGACAGTTTTGGATGCGACTGCAGATGCAAAGTTCCTGGCGACAACCACCTTTAGAGGTGCTCCAACTGTTGTATATACCGCAGGTAAAGCGGGGGATCTTAAGCTTGCAACTTGGAATGGGAAAGTTTGGGTCAAGAGCGTTATCGACGGAAACTCTAGCCTGGGTGGTCGCACCATCGATAATGTGGCCGGCAACGTTTCAATCTGTACATCTGCCGCAGGTAAAAATCAACGGTTAGATATCGTTTATACGGATGTGCTAACAAAGCAATTGCGCTACGCAGGTTATAACGGAACCAAGTGGACATACTCTGTAGTTGACGGTAACGGCGCTGCAATCATTAAATATTCTGATCCCAATCGGGTACGCACAGCAAGTGATGTAAGCGGAGCTAACGCCTGTGTTGATACCCCGGATGGAATTCAAATTTTCTATCGCGACCAGAGTGAAGGAATCCTCTTGGCGGCGGTACAGCAGGGCACAGCGGTCGGCAACTGGGCATATCAGATCGTCGATGGAGATACTGCTCTCAACGGTCGCACTACTGGCGATGTTGGATTCCATCTTAAAGCTCTTAACGTAGGGCGCTCGATTTATCTCATCTACGATTCAGTTCTTCAGGTCGACCGGCAACGACAAGCCTTGCAGGGTGAAGTCAGACTTGCTAATCGCGCCAGTCCTTATCCGGAAGATTGGCAATACACGGCACTTGATACCTACGGTGGCGATATTGCAGTGGCAGGTTATGACGTCGCTTTAGCCATCGCCGGAAAAGATGTGAGTGGGGTCTGGATGGCTGCCAGCGGAACTTCGATTCCTAATCCGAATCAATTGCGCCTGATGGATATCTCAAATTCTGGACCGGTGCTCTCTGCAAGCACAGATATATATGGAACCCCGAGTGCGCCGCTCAGTAGCGATGGGTTGCATACCTTATTTAATTGCCAGAACCGACTATGTGCCTTCAACAATGGCGATATGGCTGTCTCTCTTGTTGCAACCTCTACCCTTTCAAATACATTAGGTACTGCTTGGATCACAGTTAACAAGATCCGCTATGCCCTAGTCGGCGTCGCCGGAAAATTGCAACTTTTTAAAGCAACTTAATTTACTTCGCGCGAATGATGGTTACAAAATAGGTGCCAGCGTTCTGCGTTAATTCAACGACGCCGACTCCACTTTGATATTGAAGCGATAGCGGACTCCCTACAACTGAATAGATAGCCTTCATCGCTTTACCTTTCAATGCACTCTTGATTAGCACAGTGGTTTTTTGCGGTGCGGGCAGCCCAGTCACTCCATTAATGGCTTTCGAAGTTACATAACTCTGCCAACCATAGGAGGCGCTCGAGGTGGTAAGAATCTGAGGAGAGATGACAACCGCGGTAGCGCTATTTTTAATTGCGCCGATCTTTCCAAGTGGAGTCAAAGAAACTGTAAAACTGGGAAAACCTGCCTTATTAGATATGCCCTGAATAATGAAGTTCGCACCTTTGAGCGCGACTGAAGTAGGAATGTCGATATCCCCCACATCCTTGGTAAATGTATTTTCCAAGAGACCTCCAGCGCTTATCTCCCAGACGGTAAGCCGATTCAGCCCTGGTGCGGGAGTTGATGCGCTTGGGGCAACGGCAGAGGAGCCAACTACCCAGATGGTGCCAGAGTCATCGATTAAGCCTGCAGTTGCTACATCATCCCCTGGGCTGCCGAGCCGAAGCTCCCATACTTTGACGCCTTGTGGGTTGAGTGCGGAAATAAATCCATCAGTGCCTCCAAGGGAGGGAGATGTCACGAACGGTGAAGTGGTGGATTCGACAGTTCCAAGAAGAAATATGGCAGTTGGGGAAGTAATTAGCTTTTGAACTTCATCTCCGCCGGAAAAATTGGTCGATATTGTAGGAGTGAGAGTAATCAATGCCAAAGTTGGGGGCTTCGTTGCAGCTTGAACCGGCGCCGCAATTACCAGAGCGAGTGCGGAGCCGAAGAGGAGCGCTCTATTCACGCCATCGCGCGTGAACGCTCGGCCGCGGCATTCATAGCTCGCACGACCAACCCATTGAGGTCGCCCTCTTCAAAAATCTTGAGCCCTTCGTAGGTCATTCCCTTGGGACTTGTAACATTTTCACGCAAGGTAGTTGCACTTTTGTCGGTCTCGTCTAACATCTTTGCCGCCCCCACGATTGTCTGAGTAACCAATGCAGTGGCGGTTGCCGAATCAATTCCCATTTCAATTGCTCCAGCAACCATCGCTTCAACAAAGGCGAAGAAATAGGCTGGCCCGGAGCCGCTTGTTGCGGCAGCCGCATCTTGCAGGCTCTCTTCAACTTCAATGCTCTTTCCAGCAGAAGCTAGGAAATCATTCACAAAATTTCTCTGATCGGGTCGAACTGTCTTATTGAAAGAGACAATCGCCATTCCTGCGCCTAAGAGGGTTGGGGTATTCGGCATTACGCGAGCAACAGCGGGTTGACCTAGCCCAGATTCCAACGTTGCGATCTTCTTACCAGCTAAGAACGAGATAACGAGTGCTCCAGATTTGAGGGTCGGAGCAACTCTCTCCATGATGCTCTCTAAGTCTTGGGGCTTAACAATTATCATCAAGACATCGCTATCGGCAGCCATCTCTTCAATCGAAGCTGCGGTGATTCCATAGCGCGCTGCGATGTGCACGCTCCGTTCTTCCCGGCGCACGGCAAATTTGATATGACTGGCATCAGCCCCGGCCTTTAGCAGGGCGACAAGCAGCGCCTCACCCATATTGCCCACTCCAATAAGGCCAACTTGGGCGGTCTTAATATCGATCTGTTTCACGGGAGTTAGCCTAGCCAATGGTGCTACCCAGGGGGCGCTGGTGGGTCTGCTCTTGTCGCCTTGCACTAGTAGGCTCTCGCACTATGCCAGAAGTTAAAGATGGATTTGCGCGTGATTTCGTAGAATTTGCCGACCCCGCAAAACCAGAGGATCTCTTCCGTTGTGACCTCACCTGGCTTACCTCCTATTGGCAGTGCATCTATGGCGCCGGCTGCTGTGGAATTGATGCAGATAAGCCCGATGCTGGATGTTGTTCTGATGGCGCCTACTATTCTGATGGCGAAGACGAGGAGCGCACTCTTAAGGTTGCAGAGCGCTTGACTCCAGAGATGTGGCAATACTTTGATGAGGCTCAACCTAAGAAATCTAAGGGCAAGTTACGAATTTCAGAAGTTGGTCTCGATGGAGACCGCAAGACGCGCAAGGTAGAAGATTCCTGCATCTTCTTAAATCGTAAAGGATTTGAAGCGCCGGGATTCACTGGGAGTTTTGGTTGCGTTCTGCATCACCTCGCGCAAAAAGAGGATATTCATTTCGTTGAAACCAAGCCCGATGTCTGCTGGCAGTTACCGATTCGCCGCTCCTTTGAGACGCGCGAATTTGGAGAGCGAGATATTTCAGTAACGGTGATCGGGGAGTATGAGCGTCTAGCCTGGGGCGATGGTGGCGCAGATTTTGCCTGGTACTGCACTGCAAATACTGAGGCACATGTAGGCCGTGAACCCGTTTATATTTCTAACAGCAATGAGCTGATTGCGCTGATGGGCGCAGCAGGTTACACCGAACTCAAAAAGCATTGCGATGCTCGGATTGAAGCGATAGCTGCTTTAGCCAAAGAGAATAAGAAGCGCGAGCTTCCACTCTTCATCATCCATCCCGCCACGATCGGCGCACAGAAGTAATCGATTATGGCCAAAGCCCCAGCAAAAGATCCCTTCCGGTGCAGCGAATGCGGCTGGAGTTCTACTAAGTGGGTTGGACGTTGCGGTGAGTGCCAGGCGTGGGGCAGCGTCGAAGAGATTGGCGCCCCTAAGCGACTCTCATTAGTAGCAGGTTCGGTTTCGCAAGCAGCGGTGCCCATCGGTGAAGTAAGCATCGAAAGCGCTCGCTCACGCACTAGCGGGGTTAGCGAACTTGACCGCGTCTTAGGTGGAGGCCTGGTCCCTGGAGCCGCAATATTGCTCACCGGAGAGCCTGGCGTAGGAAAATCTACATTGCTGCTCTCTGTCGCCGCAGAATCTGCTCGCGCCCAGATGCGCGCACTCTATGTAAGTGGTGAAGAATCAGCTTCGCAAATACGCGTGCGGGCAGATCGCCTCAAGGCGATTGATCCATCCCTCTGGTTGGCTGCCGAAAATGATCTCGGTGCGATCATCGCCCATCTCGACGCTGTGCAACCAGAATTACTCATTATTGATTCAGTTCAGACGATATCTAGCAGCTCTGTCGAAGGTGCTCCTGGTGGAGTAACTCAGGTACGAGAGATTGCCGCGGCCCTCATCCGTATAACTAAAGAGCGCAACATCACCTTGGTATTAGTTGGTCACGTTACAAAAGATGGATCGATCGCAGGTCCCCGCATTCTCGAACATCTCGTCGATGTCGTTTTAACTTTTGAGGGTGAACGTCATTCTCGCCTCCGACTTATCCGTGCCACCAAGAATCGCTTCGGTGCCGCCGATGAGGTTGGCTGCTTTGATATGTCAGATGTTGGAATCGTCGGTGTAACCGACCCAACTGGACTCTTCACAAGTCGTCATTCCGAACCGGTTCCGGGTACCTGCGTGACCGTTGCCCTTGAAGGCCGCCGCCCATTGCTCGCCGAGATTCAATCCCTGGTAGGAATTCCTGTTGCCGATGGTCGTGACTTTGGAAATGCCCGACGCGTAACATCTGGTCTGGACAACCCGCGTACCGCAATGACGCTAGCAGTACTAGAACTACGTGCTGGGATCCGTTTATCGGGCCGCGATGTTTATGTCGCAACCGTTGGCGGAATGAAGATTACCGAACCTGCCGCCGATCTTGCTGTTGCGCTCTCGGTAGCATCTGCTGCAAAGGGTTTGGCGCTTCCCGCAGACCTAGTCGCAGTTGGAGAAGTCGGCTTGGCTGGAGAAATTCGCAAGGTAACCGGAGTACAACAACGGATCGCCGAAGCTGCTCGGTTAG
The DNA here is from genome assembly GCA_903827345.1 of uncultured Actinomycetes bacterium. Taxonomy (GTDB): domain Bacteria; phylum Actinomycetota; class Actinomycetes; order Nanopelagicales; family Nanopelagicaceae; genus PALSA-747. The sequence continues at coordinate 15,997 of CAIKID010000185.1, forward strand.
GCTTCAAGCGCGCGATGGTGCCTGCCGGTTCTGAGTTGAAGATTCCCGGCATCGAAATTTTGGAAGTCTCTCGGATCGAACAAGCGCTCATCAAGGTCAAGATCAACTAGTGAACCAGCAAGTCGTTCTCGACTGGTTTGATCAGAACAAGCGTGACCTCCCCTGGCGGAACACCACCCCATGGGGCGTCATGGTGAGCGAATTTATGTTGCAACAGACTCCAGTCAATCGAGTACTGCCCGTCTGGAACCAATGGTTGGTTAAGTGGCCGACTGCACTCGACTTATCTCTCGCAAAAAAATCTGAAGTGATTACGGCTTGGGGTCGCTTGGGATATCCACGTCGCGCGCTGCGGTTATACGAATCGGCGGGAATTATCGCGCGAGATTTTAACAATCAGGTCCCCCGGGCACTGGAGGATTTACGCACTCTGCCCGGTGTCGGTGAATATACGGCAGCAGCGATCGTTGCATTTGCATTTAACGAACCAGCTCTGGTTCTTGATGTGAATATCCGCAGACTCTTTGCGCGAGTTCTTGATGGGGTCGAACATCCAACGCCCTCCCCCTCCCAGATAGAACGCAAGTTACGTTATGAATTGATTCCCACAGATGGCGCCAAGTGGGCCGCAGCAACGATGGAATTCGGGGCGCTCCTCTGTACCTCCAAGAACCCCTCGTGTGAGGAGTGCCCGTTGCAGCGCCAATGCGCTTGGCGCAGATCTGGTTACCCACCGACCGAACAGATACGAAAGTCGCAAGAGTGGATAGGCACCGATCGCCAATGCCGCGGCACTATCGTGCAAGCGTTGCGCGAAAATGAAAAGCTACCGCTGACCGCGCTCGTGAAAATGTGGCACGACAACTCTCAAATAGAGAAGGCCCTTAAAACACTTATTGCCGATGGCCTCATAGAGACCACCGGCAAAAGTTTCAGACTCCCGCAATAGATATTTCGCTTGAAGTTTGTCTTTGAGTCGAAAACACCTTGGACGAAATGTTTAAAACTACAATTCTTGAATGTTCACCTGTTGATAGCTGTCGATGCATTTTCAAAGTATTTCGTTTGTGCTATATTTCTACCACATCGTTCAGAGTTTCGTCTCTGAATTTAGAACCCAGTCGAGAGGCTGGGTTCTTGTCATTTAGTGCCAAGAATTGGGTCTTCGTATCTGGCGGCCGCTGGGTGTCAGAAAGACCTCGGGAAATTGATGGCTTGGCAAAGCGCGAACATCCAAGGGCATTAGTGAGTTTGCAACTGCTCTCAGGCTATCCACGTTTTGGCCAGTTCCAGGGACTACAACATGAGTGGCTACTCCCGTCTGCGTCGCAAAATTTATTGGACTAACCAAATCTGAATCACCGGTGACCACATAAGCTGCATCTATCGACTTAGTAAAGGAATCTCTCAGAAGGTAACTAGCCAGATTCACATCGGATCCCTTTTCTTCAAATTCATATACCTGTGCCTTCGGCACGTCGGGCTTTGATCTAGACCAAGACTCGTTAATAAGATTTTGTGTTAATCCAAAAAGCGATTTGAGAGGTGGTTGGATTGTTTGGTCGCGTTTTTGGTCTACAAGCCGTTTCCACTTTTCTGATTTATGAAATTTGCCGCGTACAACCTCAACTCCTGAATGCTCAAGCGCTCTCAGGTAATTACTCTGGCGATCTGAGGCCCTATCGTTTGGGAACCTTCCTTTGACGCCAGCGGTAAAATAATAGACTTTTAGTAATTTACCCGTTGGGTTAAAAGATTGAGAGAGACTTATCAAATCAAGCCATTTGCAATGTGGTCGCCTTTCCAACGTCCCTTTGTATAAATTGAATCCATCAAAGTAGACGTTGTATTGAATAGTCATCGGCAAATACTGCAGGTCAGAATAACTGTCTAACAGTCGCCACGCCTATGGATATTCATAAACTTATTGCCGATGGCCTCATAGAGACCACCGGCAAAAGTTATCGACTAGCAGATTAGTTAGAGCTGGTTGCTGCCAAGTCACCAGGTGTATCTGGCATGGTGGACTTAACAACACCAGTAAAGGTGAATGACTCTTTATCATCCGTCGTTACGACATCGACCAGAGTAATCTCGCCTGGCTTTACATCGCCAAAGAGGATCTTCTCGGAGAGAACATCCTCGATCTCGCGCTGAATGGTACGACGCAGTGGTCGGGCTCCAAGTACTGGGTCATATCCACGTTTCGCCAAGAGTGCTTTTGCTGCGGAGGTGAGTTCGATACCCATATCCTTCGCGCGCAGACGCTCATCGAGGTTAGCGATCATCAGATCAACGATCTGAACGATCTCATCCTCAGACAATTGATGGAAGACAACAATGTCGTCGATGCGGTTGAGGAACTCGGGACGGAAGTGCGTCTTGAGCTCATCGCTTACCTTCTGCTTCATACGCTCGTAATTTCCAAGAACGTCATCGGAGTTATGGAAACCAAGACCCATCGTCTTCGAGATGTCGCGAGTACCCAGATTGGTAGTCATGATGATGACGGTGTTCTTGAAATCTACGACACGTCCTTGGGAGTCGGTCAAACGACCATCTTCGAGAACTTGTAGAAGCGCGTTGAAGATGTCGGGGTGAGCCTTCTCGATCTCATCAAAGAGAACAACGGAGAATGGCTTACGACGTACCTTCTCGGTCAACTGTCCACCCTCGTCATAACCAACATAACCAGGAGGAGCACCAAAGAGACGTGAAGCTGTGTGCTTCTCGGAGTACTCAGACATATCCAGTTGAATCAAGGCATCTTGATCACCAAATAAGAACGCAGCCAAGGTACGAGAGAGCTCGGTCTTACCAACACCCGAGGGACCAGCGAAGATAAAGGAGCCACCAGGGCGCTTAGGATCTTTGAGACCGGCACGAGTACGACGAATCGCTTGTGAGAGTGCGCGAATCGCTTGATCTTGTCCGATAACGCGGCGGTGCAACTCATCTTCCATGCGAAGTAGACGCGCAGTCTCTTCCTCGGTCAACTTAAAGACTGGGATACCAGTGGAGTGCGACAGAACTTCTGCGATTAACTCTTCATCGACTTCGGCGACGATATCGAGATCGCCCGCTTTCCAAGTCTTCTCGCGTTCTACCTTCTCAGCAATAAGAATCTTCTCTTGATCGCGGAATGAAGCAGCCTTCTCGAAATCCTGAGCATCAATCGCAGACTCTTTATCTTTGCGAGCGCGCGCGATCTTCTCATCGAATTCACGGAGCTCTGGTGGAGCTGTCATGCGACGAATGCGAAGTCTGGAACCCGCCTCATCGATCAGATCGATAGCCTTGTCTGGCAAGAAGCGATCTGCGATATATCGGTCAGCAAGAGTTGCTGCAGCCACAATTGCGGAGTCAGAGATCGAAACCTTGTGGTGTGTCTCGTAGCGATCGCGGAGACCTTTAAGAATTTCAATGGTGTGGGTCAACGTTGGTTCGGCTACTTGAATAGGTTGGAAGCGACGTTCGAGCGCAGCATCCTTCTCGAGGTGCTTGCGATACTCATCGAGGGTGGTGGCTCCGATTGTCTGGAGTTCACCGCGAGCGAGCATTGGCTTCAAGATGCTGGCAGCGTCTATGGCGCCTTCTGCAGCTCCGGCACCTACAAGGGTATGAATCTCGTCAATAAATAGCACGATATCTCCGCGGGTGCGGATCTCCTTGAGAACCTTCTTGAGGCGCTCTTCGAAATCTCCACGATAACGACTGCCGGCTACGAGTGCGCCGAGGTCCAGAGAATAAAGTTGTTTGTCGCGCAAGGTCTCTGGGATATCTCCCTTTACAATTGCTTGCGCTAAACCTTCAACGATGGCGGTTTTACCAACGCCGGGTTCACCGATAAGAACTGGGTTGTTCTTGGTGCGACGTGAAAGTACTTGCATGACCCGCTCGATCTCTTTTTCGCGGCCGATGACCGGATCGAGTTTTCCCTCGCGAGCTGCTTGGGTCAGGTTGCGACCAAATTGATCAAGTACCAGTGAAGTGGTTGGGGTGCCTTCGGTCGGACCACCTTGAGCCACGGCCTCTTTCCCTTGGTAACCTGAGAGCAGTTGAATGACTTGTTGACGAACGCGATTGAGGTCAGCGCCGAGCTTCACAAGAACTTGTGCTGCTACGCCTTCACCTTCGCGGATCAAACCTAAGAGAATATGTTCGGTGCCGATGTAATTGTGACCGAGTTGTAGCGCTTCGCGCAGTGACAGTTCGAGAACTTTCTTCGCGCGTGGAGTAAATGGGATATGACCCGATGGGGCTTGTTGACCCTGGCCGATAATCTCTTCGACCTGCGAGCGCACCGCCTCTAGGGAGATACCGAGGGCCTCGAGACCCTTAGCAGCAACGCCTTCACCCTCGTGGATAAGACCCAAGAGAATGTGCTCGGTGCCGATGTAATTGTGATTGAGCATGCGAGCTTCTTCCTGCGCGAGTACAACTACGCGACGGGCTCTATCTGTGAAGCGCTCAAACATGGGGGCACCTTCTTTCTACTTGCTTAGGATTAGCCTACCTGTAACGCGGATTTGCTGATATTTATGCCCGCGAGCGTGAAATTTAGAGAATTCGCAGCATTCTGGTATTTCCCAGGGTGTTGGGTTTGACCCGCTCCAGATCTAGGAATTCGGCGATACCTTCGTCATAGGAGCGCAATAACTGCTGATACACCTCATGGTCTACCGGAGTGCCCTCGATAACCTCAAAGCCATTTCTGCCAAAGAAATCGGTCTCAAAGGTTAGGCAGAAGATCCGGGCGATTCCCAGGATGCGGGCCCGATCGACGACATTGGCGATAATTGCATTGCCAACCCCTTTGCCACGCATCTTCTCCAGAACGGCCACGGAGCGGATTTCAGCGAGATCCTCCCAGAGGACGTGCAAAGCCCCGCAACCGACAACTTCCCCATCAAACTCTGCGACGGTGAACTCTTGGACCGTTTCATAAAGAGTGACTGTCTCTTTAGCCAAGAGGCGACGCCCTAGAACATAGGCGTCAATAATCGTATGTATAGCTTTGATATCAGAGGTGCGCGCTGGGCGAATTATTAGCGTCATTGTTCTTCGGGCTTCACAAGTGGGAAGAGGATCGTTTCGCGGATACCAAGACCAGTCAGCGCCATCAGGAGTCGATCGACTCCCATGCCCATTCCGCCCATAGGTGGGATTCCATACTCCATTGCGCGCAAGAAATCTTCATCGAGGTTCATCGCCTCGTCATCCCCCTTGGCACCCAGAGCAGCCTGCTCAATTAAGCGATCGCGTTGAATGACCGGATCGATGAGCTCTGAATAGCCAGTGGCCAATTCGAAACCTTCGATATAGAGATCCCATTTTTCAACGAGGCCAGGGATATGGCGGTGTGCACGTACCAGAGGAGATGTATCAACCGGATATCCGCGGACAAAGATTGGGTCATTGAGTTGGCCCGCAGTCACATGCTCAAAGATCTCTTCGGCCAATTTTCCGGTAACCCACTTCGGATCAACCTTCATCCCAAGCTTCGTCGCAATCTTCTTGAGTTCGTCGAGCGCTGTCTCTGGTGTAACAACTTCACCAACGCCCTCTGAAATAAGATCAAAGAGATTCGCCTCGCGCCAGGTGCCGCCCAGATCCAATTCGCGCCCATCGTGGTGGGTTACGACATGAGATCCAAAGACCGCCATCGCAGATTCTTGCACCAAATTACGAGTGAGCTCGGCGATTGAATCCCAATCACCATAGGACTGGTAGGCCTCAATCATCGCAAATTCCGGAGAGTGGCTCGAGTCCGCACCTTCATTTCGGAAGTTGCGGTTAATTTCAAAGACACGTTCTATGCCGCCAACTACACAGCGCTTGAGAAAGAGTTCAGGAGCAATGCGCAAAAAGAGATCCATGTCGTAAGCATTGCTATGTGTTTTGAAGGGCCGGGCGGCGGCACCACCATGCATAACTTGCAACATGGGAGTTTCCACCTCGATGAAGTCGCGAGATCCAAATGATTCGCGGAGAGATTTCATTACCTGCGGGCGCAACCTCGCATTAAAGCGCGCTTCTGGACGGACGATCAGATCAACATAACGCATCCGTACTCTCGTCTCTTCAGAGAGTGGTTTGTGTTCAACAGGAAGCGGGCGGAGTGATTTTGCAGCAAGTTGATACGAGTTGGCGAGGATAGATAATTCCCCGCGCTTTGAAGTAATAATCTCACCGGTGACGCTAACCAGGTCGCCGATATCAATATCGCTCTTCCATTGATCCAAAACTTCGCTGCCAACTTTGTCTAGCGAGAACATGGCTTGCAACTCTGTGCCATCGCCTTCGCGTAACGTTGCAAAGCAGAGCTTTCCAGTGTCACGTTTAAATATGACGCGCCCGGAGAGGCTCTCTTGAATTCCAGTTGCTACATCTATTTCGAGGCCAGCGTGGCGCGCACGAATCTCTTTGAGGGATGCAGTGCGAGGAACGGCTACTGGGTAGGCCTCGCCACCACGAGCCAAAATCGCAGCGCGCTTCTCACGCCGAATCCGCAATTGCTCCGGTAGGTCATCTTCAATAATCGGCTCAGTCATAATCCGAGGAGTCTACCGCGCTAGTTATTACCGCTTGAATTTCGGTCAAAAACCATCGCCAGCCCTAAGAGAGTCAGGTCGGGCTCGTGAGTATCAATGGTCTCGCTAATGCCGAGGACTAATGGGGCGAGCCCGCCGGTCGCGATGACTGTGGTTCGACCCGCCTGCGGATAGAGAATCTCTAGCTCCTCAATAATTCGTGTGACGAGTCCATCAACTTGGCCCGCAAAGCCATAGATAGTCCCCGATTGCAGCGCTTCAACGGTGTTCTTACCGATCACCGATTTGGGTTTAATCAGTTCTACCTTACGCAGTTGGGCGGCGCGAGCAGCTAAGGCGTCAACCGAGATCTCAATTCCTGGAGCTAACGCTCCTCCGAGAAACTCACCTTTGGGCGAGACCACATCAAGATTGGTTGACGTTCCGAAATCAACAACGATGCAGGGTCCAGCAGATCCAAAGAGAGTATGAGCGGCGAGAGTATTTACGATGCGATCTGCACCAATCTCCTTGGGATTATCAACAAGGAGAGGCACGCCAGTTTTAATCCCAGGCTCCACGATGGTGACTGGAATTTCGCTGAAGTAGCGCGCAATCATGTTACGAAGTTCGCGCAGAGTTGCAGGAACCGTTGAGCAGATTGAGAGCCCATCAATATTGATTCCATCAAGAAGCGCGCGATATTGCAGCCAAAGCTCATCGGCGGTGTCGCGGGGATCTGTCTTTACTCGCCAAGAGCGAATTAACTTATCGCCATCAAAGGCGCCAAGCACGGTGTTTGTGTTCCCAACATCGATTGTGAGGAGCATTTAGATTCCCATCTTTAAGTCGAGGCCAATATCGAGAGCCTTAGCGGAATGAGTGAGCGCACCTACTGCGAGAAAGTCGACACCACTTTGGGCATATTTCACGGCGTTTGCCAACGTAATTCCACCAGAAGCTTCTAGCTTCACCGCACCTCCAACTATCGCCACGGCTTCTTTGCAGAGTTCTGGTGACATATTGTCGAGCAGAATTAAATCCGGCTGCGCGCTCAACACTTCATGTAATTGCTCGAAGTTATCTACTTCAACTTCTATCTCTTTATCTGGATATTGCGCGCGAACAAGTTCGAAGGCAGCCAACACTCCTCCTGCAGCGACAATGTGATTGTCCTTTATCAGCGCAGCATCCGAAAGGGAGAGCCGATGGTTGGTTCCTCCCCCAGCCCTTACCGCCGCTTTCTCCAAGACTCTCCAGCCTGGAGTGGTTTTGCGGGTATCTCGAATCTGACAGGAAGTGCCGGCTATAGCTTCAACCCAAGCTCGAGTTTCAGTGGCGATGCCGCTTAAATGCGTCAGGAAGTTGAGTGCTGTGCGCTCTGCCAATAATAGTGCTCTGGTATTTCCCTGGGCTTCCAGAATAACCGTCCCTGCTGGAACAAAGGAACCGTCTGCAACGAGTAATGAGATGCTGCTAATACCGAGATAGTTGAGAACTGCAATTGCGACAGAGGTACCCGCCACAACTCCTGGTTGTCGATTAACAAACTGGGCCACGCTCACTTGATCTGTAGGAATAGTTGCAGTCGAAGTTATATCGACTCCACCATCCAAGTCTTCGGCAATCGCAAGTTCAATAAGTTTAAGTAGAGAGCTGCTCATTGTTTCACCGCCTCAAAAGTCGAACTCCAACTGCCATCTATATCCAGCTTTTGAATGATTCTCTTCTGCCAGTTTTGGTTTGTCTCTAAGAAATCAGTGCGCCAATGGGAGCCGCGTGATTCTTGTCGCTCCAGGGCAGAACGCACAATGGCGGTTGCAAGGAAGTAAAGATTCGAAACTTCCCAAGCATCTACCCCGGGCTTATCGGTGTGGCGCGTTCCCAGTTGCTCTAACGTCGCAAGAGTAGCTCGCAGACTTTTTTCCGAGCGCATAACTCCAGCCCCTTCGCTCATTGCAAGTTGCAACGGAATGCGAATGGAGGGGTCTATTAATATTCGTGCTTCATCGCCGTCATCCACGGGCTGTGATTGCTCTGCTAAATGTGCGGCAATATTTTCTGAGATGCGGGCGCCAAATACCAACCCTTCTAGAAGTGAATTAGAGGCGAGGCGGTTGGCACCATGCGCACCAGTACAAGCGCTCTCGCCGCAAACATAGAGGCCAGGAACCGAACTCTCTCCGTTGAGGTCAACTAAGACTCCGCCAGATGCATAGTGCGAGGCTGGAGCAACTGGAATGAGCTGCTTCTTGGGGTCAATACCGTTCGACATGCATGAGGCATAAATCGTGGGGAATCGTCCTACAAAATCCTTCACGGAAGTCGCATCTAGCCACATGTGAGGAGCATGTGCCTCTCGCATCTGATTGAAGATCTCTTTTGCAACGATATCCCGTGGCGCCAGATCGGCCTGCGGATGAACCGCCGCCATAAATTTCTCTCCACGGTGATTGAGAAGAATCGCACCTTCGCCACGCACCGCCTCGCTAATAAGCGGTTGTTGCCCTGCCTGTGCTGTGTCACGCCATAAAACGGTGGGATGGAATTGGATAAATTCAACATCTGCCACAGCTGCACCGGCGCGTAAAGCCAGTGCCACGCCATCGCCTGTAGATACCGAAGGATTTGTTGTTTGTGAGTAGACCTGCCCTAGTCCGCCGGTGGCAATTACTACCGCTCGCGCCAGAGCACGCCCGACGCCAGTACTCGATCCAGCGCCAATAACGTGGAGCGTCACCCCACACACGCGTCCATCAACTGACTTCAATGCGTCGATCACCAAGGCATGTTCTATAACTTCAATTCCAGAATCGTTGTGAACCGCAGCTAACAAAGCGCGCGAAACTTCAGCTCCTGTTGCATCGCCACCGGCATGCAATATGCGGTTGCGATGATGACCTCCCTCGCGTGTTAATGCAATCTCACCGCTCTCTGCTTTGTCAAAGACGGCCCCACGCGCAATCAATTTCCGAACTGCTTCTGGTCCTTCAGTGACTAATACGTTCACTGCATCGATATCACAGAGACCTGCACCGGCTATCAAGGTATCTTCTCGGTGTTCTTCGGGTGTATCCCCCGGACCTAGCGCAGCTGCAATTCCGCCCTGCGCCCATTTCGTAGAACCCTCATCGATGAGCGCTTTCGTTACAAGCAGGACTGAAAGATTGGCGGCCCGAGCGTTGAGGGCAGTCGTTAATCCAGCAACTCCAGATCCGATCACAATTACATCAGCCTTCGTTGTCCAGCCCGGAGCCCCTGCGAATAACTTCATCGATCGCTTCCCATACGCATATTGTCGATCAATCGGAGCCCATTTACCCAACCGGCGATGATTCCACGCGGGGATTGGCTCCCCGGAGGTGCCAATTCGAAGGTTTCTTCATCGATAACCTC
>CAIKID010000186.1 GCA_903827345.1 uncultured Actinomycetes bacterium
ATGGAGCGCATGATCGTCGCCAATGTCGATCAGATCGGAATTGTTTTAGCGGCAGCCAGTCCCGAGCCGCGTCACGGCTTTGTCGACCGGGCGCTGGTCGTCGCCTTCGATCAGCGCATCAAGCCGTTGATCATCATGACGAAGTGCGATTTGGCAGATCCCACAGAGTTCTTAGCGTCCTACAAAGATCTGGATGTAGAGTCGATTCAGATTCAACGCGGCGGGGATCTCACCGCTCTGCACGACGCCTTAGCTGGCAAGCGCAGCGTTCTTCTGGGTCATTCCGGTGTCGGCAAATCCACCCTGGTAAATGCCCTTGTCGAAAAGGCCAACCGCGCGACCGGCGATGTCAACGATGTAACCGGCCGTGGGCGCCACACCTCATCGAGCGCCATTGCCCTAGAACTCAATGATAAATCAGGCTGGATCATCGATACCCCAGGAGTGCGCTCCTTTGGATTGGCTCATGTGCAGCGCGATCGGGTAATCGGCGCCTTTCGCGAGTTTGCCGAAGCGATCGAACATTGCCCGCGTAACTGCTCCCACGATGAAGAAGAGTGCGCCTTGAACTCGATGATTACTGACCCGATCTCTCTCGCCCGCTTAGCAAATCTCCGTGGGCTTCTGCGCGAAGGTAAACTAAATTCATGAGAGATTTCGCCCAAGACCTTATGCTCGCGCACCATCTCGCCGATCTCGCCGACTCGATTTCGCGCGATCGCTATCAATCTCTCGATCTGGTCATTGAAACCAAGCCAGATCTCACACCGGTCACCGATGCTGATAAAGCCGTTGAAACTAAGATTCGCGAAGCGCTCGCGGTATCTCGCCCCGATGATTTAGTCCTCGGCGAAGAGTTTGGCGCACCAACTCTGACGCAAGATAGTTATTACTGGGTGATCGATCCGATCGATGGCACCAAGAACTTCTTGCGCGGAATTCCGACTTGGGCCACCTTGATTGCACTCTGCAATCCGCAGGGCGAAGTAGTTGCTGGAGTTGTCAGCGCACCTGCGCTCTATCGTCGCTGGTTTGCTGCACTTGGTAGCGGTGCTTACATCAGCGAGAACGGTGGAGTTCCACGCCAGATAAAAGTTTCGGGAGTTCGCAATCTCAAAGATGCATCGCTCTCTTACTCCGATCTCATCGGATGGGGCAGCCGCAAAGCAGCGATGCTCAAACTACAAGATGAGATCTGGCGCAGCCGTGGCTTTGGAGATTTCTGGTCACACATGCTCGTTGCAGAGGGTGCGCTCGATATCGCAGTAGAACCGACCCTGGCACTCTGGGATATGGCGGCGCTCGACATTATCGTGCGCGAAGCCGGTGGCACGTTTACAAACCTTGATGGAGCGCCTGGTCCACACGGGGGCAACGGAGTTTCAAGTAACTCTCTGCTCCATAAAGATTTCCTAGGAGCGCTCAATTCATGAGATTCCTCTGGTTCGGTAAGAAAAAGGTTAAAGCGGAGCCCGTCCTTGAACTCGAAAAAGAGCGCGAGCCGGAAGAGGTTTACTCAGTCGTGGGATTTACCTGCGAGACCAATCCCATCGCTACCGCTAAAAATACCCAACTCCATTTAGAAGTTATCAACTCCCTGATCTTGTCGGTGCTCTCCCAGGCCAACTCCCCCGCTGATATTGCCGCGCAAGAGTTCTTTCAGGCGCATGGCGCCAATGTTCTGCCTACCGATGATTTCACTTACAGCGCCGAACGCGGATACAGCTCGCGGGTACGCGATGAAAAAACTTTGCGCACCGTTCTGATCGGCCCGGCTCCAGTTATTGCGCGCGCTTCAACTCCATTTTGCAGAGCAATTAGCACGGCGATACTCGATAACCCAGAGGCCTTTGTTGTTGCAGTTGATGGAATTGCCTACGCCAGTTATTCGATTACCAAAGAATTGGTTTAAAGCTCTAACCAACCAGCTGCAGGAAGTTCATCGGCGCTATCTGGACCCCACGTGCCTTTGAAGTATGGCGACAGGTGCGGCTCATTATTTATAACTCCTTCAACGATGCGCCAGGTCTCGAGAACTGAATCGATATGAGTAAAGCGCATGTGATCCCCGGCCATCGCTGCGCGCAGCAGGCGTTCGTAAGCCTCTTGGCGTTCACCCAGCGCAGCAGAGAAATTAACGGTCAACTTCACGGGCTCGGTCTTCAAATGATCACCCGGTGATTTAGCCTGTAATTCGATATCCACGCCGTCGTTCTTACCCAGGCGGAAGCGCAGCAAGTTAGCGGAACCCTCTTGCGTCTCGGCAAAGAGA
>CAIKID010000187.1 GCA_903827345.1 uncultured Actinomycetes bacterium
GCCTCGGTCTTGTACTCGAGGGTGAACTTCCTTCTTGTGACTGCCATGGGGACATCCTTCCAGCCGCCTCATCGAGGCGACATGTTGGGTGTCCACTTTCCCTGGGGAATCTCACTCTTCTGGGATGGATCAGTCGCAGACAGGAGAGACTTGAATAGCCCGGTCTGACTTGCAAGATCGTCGTATCTACCGGTCTGCACAACCTTGCCTGCCTGCATGACATAGATTCGGTTCGCGTTTCTCAGTGTCGTTAGTCTGTGCGCGATTGCGACAATCGTCAGCCCTAGTTGCTCGATCCGCCCCATGATGGCCGATTCATTCAGATTGTCCATTCCGGAGGTCGCTTCGTCAAGAAGCAGAATCCGAGGGCGTCGCAGCAAGAGTCGGGCCAACACTATGCGTTGGCCTTGGCCACCCGAGACACCCCGCCCCCCTTCACCCAACATCTGGTCAACCCCGCCAGGCATTTCATCAACCTCTGCCCAGACGTTGGCCGCCCTGAGCACTGTTTCGATCTCTAGATCCGTCGCATCTCTCTCGAGACCAAACGTCACATTATCGCGAATGCTCGCTGCTATCAGATATGGAGATTGCGATGCATAGGCTAATACACCAGCCAGCGCTTCTCCGTGCAGAGTATCGAGGCTTTGGCCGTAGACCAGGATCTCACCCTCGTCCACCTTCAATATTCCGGCCAAACTCTTCAATACGGTCGATTTGCCGCTACCCGCCGGCCCACAAATCCCAATAAAATCTCCATTGCCCACCTCAATTGAGACTTTGTCCACGGCTGGGTGCGGCTGACCTTCATAACGAATCGAGATCTTGGATGCTGACAGCGCTAGCTGATGATTATCTGCCACCAATCCGCGCGAGCCATCAACAAAATAACGGTCCAATGGTGAATCAAGGAGATCAAACATCATCGCGCATTGATTCTCGACTTCACCTGTTTGGTCTCGCATGCGATGAATCTCTCTGAGAGGTGTCGCGAATTGCATATATAGAAGGTAAAGAGTAAGAACGCCACCAGCTGTAATCGATTTGTTTTCTGCTAGCCCTATCCCAATAAGTACTACCGCCACTCCAAAGATGCTTTCCGTGAGATATTTACCGGCGTCGAAATAGCCCATTGCTCGGTGGTGCTGCATCTCTGCGTCGGCGAGAGCCTGTGCATCAATCCGTATCCGATCCGATTCCGACTCTGCAGCATAGAGCGAACGTACAATCGATTTGCCTTGGAGCAGCTCCGTCAGCGCACCGTCCAATCGAGCCTTCTCACTGGCAATTCTTTGACGGATCTTACTCTGGCTCTTCAATTGGAAGTGGATCAACACGTATCCCAGCGGCGCTGCCGCCAACATGAGGAGACCTACAATCCACTCTTGGCGAAAAGCAAGCGCCACAGCCCAGCCTGCCTGCACGCACGCTGGAACTAGGTCGCCAAATGTTAGCTTTATCAGATCTGAAGTGCCCTTAGTTCCATTGGAAATAATGGAATTGATCTCGGCCGAATACCGTTGCTCACTTTCATCTATCGGAGTTCGCAGTTGGTGAAATACTTGCTTATGCCGGAATGTGACTTCGATACGAGGAAGAATGCTGTGGAGGCTTACATGCACGATCAGGTTTAGAATTGCAAATGCGATCAGAAGTGCAGCCAGCTCAACCACTAGCATCGTTAGACTAGTTGTCTTATTGATCCCCAAAAGACTGTTTACGATGTTGCCGATCACAATTGCGGGAGCCGTCGTCGTAAATCCAGCGACTATGCTAGCCAATGTCACACCTATAAGAACCAACCGCTGGCGGATGGTAAGGAATGACCAGATGCGCTGCAATAGAGGTAGCGTTCGGATGGGAGCTGCAGTCGTACTCACTGCGCTATTCTATCACGATAGCAACCAGATGTATGTGGAGAAGGATGACGCATGAAGCCACCTTGCTTGGTCTGATAGCGAAGTTGCCGGACCTCAACGAGCTCTGAGGCAGCGGCTTTACAGCCGAGACGCCTAGCGGATGCCGTTGGGATTGGGTAGATCTGCGTTGCCAAATTGGGCAAGCTGCAATTCGGCCTAGCAATGGGTGAATGGCTTTGAACCTTATACCGATAGTGGTCCCATCCCGGGGCTGTTCGCCATTGCCGACAACACCAACTGGTTTCGGCCATTGAACCATTCATTGCGGTGGCACCAAATGTCTGACTCCTACAGTGCGATCTTTTGGTCAGATGTGGACTATGGCTCCAACTCAAATTCGCGTTCGCGGAGAGCAGCGCGCACGAAGAGGGCGTTCCCAAGTGCAACGATCACGAGTATTGCCCAGCCGATGGCCGCCATAGCAGTGGTTCAAGATCCTTTAGGGGCTCTTCGGATTTCAGCGGGGTGTGATGGATCCGAGCAGTGACCAGTCGGGCTTGCCGGCGTAGAGCAGCGAGCGGATCCGGTAGTTCCGGAACGACGTGAACCCGAA
>CAIKID010000188.1 GCA_903827345.1 uncultured Actinomycetes bacterium
GCTTACATGAGATTTAACGATGTCTCCGATAGAAATGATCGATATAAGATCACCAGCATCATTGACAACCGGAACGTGGCGGATGCGCCGCTCGGTCATCAGGTTCATTAAATCTGCGACCGTGGCATTTGGAGTGCATGTCGTGACATTTACCGTCATGATGTCACGGACATGGAGCCGACCCAATTCGTGAAAGTGGATTGGAAGCGCTGCCACGATATCGCGTTCAGAAACGATTCCTACAATGCGAATTCCATCGGGCGAGACAACAAGGGCACCCACTTTGAGGGAGGCCAATTTTTCAACGAGCGTGGCTATAGAAGTTTCCGCGGTTACCGTGTAAACCGCTTTTCCGGTGATCAATGCAGAGATCTTCATCAGTACTCCTTAGAGATTGAAAGATGGATATTCGTCGGTCACTAGCAAAAATGCATATCCAGAAACTCGATTCCAGAATTCGACCGTGCCCAATACAGTGTTAGCTACCGACTCTGGGTAGGTTCCTGTCAGGGATGTGATGATCCAGGCATAAAATGAGAGAACGATCGAAAAAAGCGCATATATTATTCCAACAATATAAAGCGGAATTGCCAAGAACCATTTAACTAAAGGGAGATATCGATTGAGTTTCTTGCCCCCTTCGATATCTGGAAATATCACCGCGATATTTGGGTTGCGCTCGATTGAAGGATAATCATCTGTTAGTAGAAAAAGGTATGCGCAGCCGCGGGTAGATAATTCAGTGACGGCATGATTGAAAGTCAGTACATAACTGGGATACACCCCACGAAAGATCAGAGCGAGAAATGCTGGAACAGCGACTATAGGCGCGCTCCAACCGGCATGAGCAAGAGCTTGAAACGAACCGAGAAAGATAAAGAACGGGGCGACCAATATTCCACGCCAGAAAACTGTGGCACGGTTACGATTTGTTAGCTGAACTTCTATAAGTGTTTCAACCTGGGTACTCATAGAAAGAGATTAGTCTTGGGTGTGGACTTGTTCAATACTAAAATGGGATTAACTTGATTCGGGCGGCAGACGAGGGGTCTAGTGGCGAGCAGATGGGCGAGTAGACCAATCACCATGAAATCCCGCGTAATTATCTTGATTGTATTAGCCTGCACGCTCGTAGGTTCACAGGTAAGCCATGCCGCAACAATTCCATTTGCAGGATCTCGTCCATTCAATCTTTTTGTACCAACAACGTATAGCCCTACGGCGCCTGCTCCACTTGTAATTGCCCTCTCAGGATATAACCAGACGGGCGCGCAATTAGAAAAATATTTGAAACTTACCTCCGTGGCACAGGCAGATGGCTTCCTCTACGTACACCCAGATGGGTCCAAGGATGGTCATGGGATTCGTTTCTGGAATGGTACGCCAGAGTGTTGCAATTTTTTTACTCCCAAAATTGACGATGTTGGCTACATCATGAGCATTATAAATCAGATATCGGCGCAATACTCAGTTGACCCAAATCGAATTTACATCATTGGACATTCCAACGGTGGTTTTTTGGCGAATGCTCTAGCTTGCAAGCATGCAGATCAGATCGCGGCAATTGTAAATATCGCTGGTGGCACTTATACATCTAGCACCTCTTGCAAGCCCAGTGGGCCAGTAAGTGTCCTTGAAATTTGGGGTACAAAAGATGAGACCTACAAAATTAATCACATACTGGGAAAACCAATTCCAGGTGCCATTAAAATCTTTAACATGTGGGGAGATATAAATCGATGTTCTCTCCCTTCAATTACTTCGCCGGATAAATTAGATCTCGATGTAAAGGTGCCTGGTGCTGAAACAACAGTGCTTCAATTCCAAGGGTGCCTCGGTGGTACCGCTATTGATTTTTGGAAGATTGCTGGTGCCGATCATGATCCCGCGATTTCAAAGGATTTCGATACTCTGATGATGGGTTGGCTTTTGTCACATGCGAAGGTTTCGACCAACTAATTGTCACTAAGAGGCGTAATAGAGCCTTATTAATATGAGATACATGGGTTTCACAGGGATATCTCAGCAATGTTAATGTAAAATCCGCACATGTATCAGGCGCCTCTTCATCAAATCTCAGGGTTATAGCTCTGTGACCCGCGCCGATGTAACAACAAAATCTGCCAGCCTGATCTTGGGGCTTGGCCTTGGAGTAACCCTTGGGCTTTATCTGATCACCACCACTGCGCACGATTGGCTCTGGCCATATCCAGTCATTATGTCCGCGTCCAGAATCTGTGCGCTTGTAGGAACTTATTTTGCCCTAGTGGGTCTAGTAATGACCTCACGAATTGCGTGGATCGAGAGAGCTGTCGGCCACGATCGCTTAGTTTATTGGCATCGCAGACTGGGTCCTTACTCTCTCTTTTTGATTGGATTTCACGTTCTTTTGGTTGCGATTGCCTACGCCGGGGGAGATGGTTCGCGAGTCGGCGGAGAGCTTTGGAGATTTACCACGACATATGTCTGGATGATGCCAGCCACCCTAGGTTTCATATTCTTTGTGGTGGCAGGCGTCTCCTCATATAAAAAGGTGAGAAAGAAATTGTCTTACGAGGCGTGGTGGACGATACATCTCTATACCTATCTCGCCATCGCCTTAAGTTTCATGCATCAAATTCGTACCGGACCAATGTTCATGACCCACCCTTTAAGTAAATGGTATTGGGAAGGTTTATACATTCTTGTTGCCTCCACGATTCTCTTCTGGCGCTTTGTAATTCCATTTACTCGCTTCTTCCGGCATGACCTACGGGTACACAAACTTGTTGATGAAGGCACCGGCATGGTCTCTGTTGTTATGCGAGGGCGCAATCTCGATCGCATGAAAGCAGAGGGCGGACAATTTTTTAGTTGGAGATTTATGATTCCTGGGCATCGATGGGTTTCACATCCCTATTCGCTCTCGGCTGCACCAACAAAGACAGAATTTAAAATTACTGTTAAGAATCTCGGTGATGGATCCAGCGCGCTTCGCGATCTCACACCGGGTACTCGAGTATTTTTTGAAGGACCTTATGGAATCTTTACCGCTGGAAAAGTAACTCAGGGGTTAGGGCATGCCGTCCTTATCGGAGGAGGAGTGGGTATTGCTCCACTTATCGCCATCATGGATTCATTTGATGATTCCATTGATGTCGATGTTCTAGTTCGCGTCTCATCAGAGGCAGAGATCGTGCTCAATCGCGAATTGGATGATCTTGCTAAGCGGCGTGGAGCTCAAGTGCACTACCTAGTTGGTTCGCGTAAGAGTCATCCAATGACTGTTAAACAGATCATGCGCTATGTACCAGATTTTCGTTTTTGTGATGTTTATGTCTGTGGGCCTACTGCTATGGTGGAAGCAGTGCGATCGGCCGCTTCAGCGTGCGGTATTCCAAGAGAACGCTTTCATACGGAAGTTTTCGAGTTTCATGCTAATTAATACAACGAGTGAAAGAGTGGTTCAACTATGGGCGTAGCTAAAGCCTCATTGATCGTGGTCGGCACGGTTGCTGGACTCGGTGGCGTGCTCGCCTACCAACCACCTCACCAGAGCCTTGGACTCGGCGGCGGCCTCAAAGCTCTGGGCGGCGGATCGACGACCCCAACTGCGACCCCGACTCCAACTGCGACCCCGACTCCAACAGAGACGGCATCGGCTGCGAGTACGCCTGTGGCTACCCCGCCCACGGCTACCCCAAAGACTAAAAAACCTGTGGCTGTTCCCGTAACAACACCAAAGCCGAAGAAGACAACTCCGCCGAAGAAGACGGCGATAAACGGAACCTTCGTTGGGGCAACTTCTTCAACCGTTTACGGTCCGGTGCAAATTGAAATTCAAGTTGTGAATTCGAAGATTGTTGCCGTGAAAGCTTTGCAACTACCTACCGCCACTCCGTATGACGTTCAGCTCAACGGTCAGGCCGTTCCAATCTTGACGCAGGAGACAATTGCTGCTTCTTCATCAAACATTCAAGGAGTAAGTGGCGCCAGTTATACCTCTCAGGGCTGGTATGACTCGCTCGTGAGCGCATTAGCCAAGGCCGGCC
>CAIKID010000189.1 GCA_903827345.1 uncultured Actinomycetes bacterium
GCGCTTCTCCTGCAGGGCAGCTAGCTTGGTTAAGTGGCTCTTATCTCGGATTGACATAAGGCGAGATTAGCGCGCCGCGGCAGGAATATCGGGAATACCCAGCAGTGTTCCTATTTGACCGTAAGAGTTACGCTCGTTTTAGAACTTCCCGGCTGAGACTTATCTTCGGCAGTAACTAATGCAAGAGTTCCCAATTTGAGGGCGTCTCCAGTCATATTCAGCGTTGGCAACAAAAGCTGCAAATTTAGATAGGCCATAAAGACACCGGAGCTAGGTATAGCTTCGCGATAAAGTTTCGAATCACTCAGGTGGCTCTTGGTATTTGCGATCGTATGCATAACGCTAGTTAGTGAGGTGGTGTCCGTGCCCACGTAGATGTCCGTGCCATCCGTCTTCACCTGAGATGCGAAGTTGCTCAAGATTGAATTTCCGTTGAGCAAAGTGCGGAGACTTGCCAGAGCTGCTGATCTATCTCGTGGCGAGAATTTCAAAGCGATTAAGGGAGTGGAATTCTTTTCTGGAGCGGGCAAAATCACGACAGTAAGAGGTCCGCTCAAGAGCGCTTTAATATCATTTCTACCCAACCCGACTAGATCCAAAGCATCTCGAACCGTGGCGTTAGCGTCCACGGACTTCGATAGGTAGTCACCGAGGCCTGCGATGCTCAAGCTTGCCAGTGTTTCCACTGGCAGATTGCCCAGGTCGGTCTGACCCGAACTAAAGAGGGAGCCCTCTGATTTTCCCATACCGCGCGTTAGGAAAGTGGCGGCCAATGAATGAGATGAGAAATGCAATCCGAACACGATGCGTCCGCTACTACTTCCAAGAACATTTGTCAGTGAACCGAGTCCACGACTAGCGCTAAGAGAATCAATGCTGTTTCCCATCGCTTTTAGAAGTGGCTTGAGGTCACCCCAGATAACTGCAACTTGCGAGCCGCCCAATGCCGCTACATCTGATCTAAATGTATTGTTTGAATTTAGGTGGGTAGGAGAGGCGGCAACAATGTCCAAGGTTGCTTGAGTATCGGCGATGATTGCGAAACCCTCTTTGATAACGTACTTGAACGTTGGTTGATGTTTTGCCAAGTAGTACTTCATTTGCGGTTCATCCGAGATTCCTACAACCGCTACCGGCGCAATGCCATCCGTCCCCTGAACGCCAGCTATTGCGAAACGATTACCAATCCACGGCTTGATCTCATCCCAATTGAGGGTTGAAGTTGGTGTGAATTGATTCAGGACGGAACCAATGGGATCCTCTGAATTAAAGTCTTTAAAAGTTCCCGAAAAATGGGAGATGAAGCGAACGAACTCCACTTTTTGCCCAAAGCTAGGATTGAGATCCAATTTAGCGAAGGCGACGGTATCTGCAGGCAGTAATTCCTCGGGTTGTACCCCTCCACCGGAGAGTTTCGAGAAGGCAAAGACCCCGCCCACAACAAAGATCACGAGAACACCGACAATTATGGCGATTAATTTCTTCCGACGACTTATGCGCGAGTTATCTAAGGCGTCCTGATAGATGGATTCGCTTGCCTCTAGATCCGCTTCCTGGAATTCATCGCTCATCACGCAAGTGTGGAGGTAACTACTAGGTGTTACAAGGGCTAAATCTTGGTGGACGATACTGGGATCGAACCAGTGACCCCCACAATGTCAATGTGGTGCTCTACCGCTGAGCCAATCGTCCAGGTAGATGGGGAATCTTACACTCTTCCGAAGTCATCCTCGACACGCTCGATATCGTCTTCTCCGAAGTAGCTTCCTGTTTGGATCTCAATGAAAATGAGTTCGTCGGCGCCGGTGTTGCGGATGCGATGAAGCTGACCTACCGCGACATCCACTGTAGATCCAATTTGGACAGCGATTTCATGACCATCGATAATTGCCAGACCATCACCTGAAATGAAGAACCAATGTTCGGCACGTAATTTGTGGCGTTGGTAAGAGAGTTGCTTTCCTGGCAGCACCCAGATCCGCTTGATCTTATGAGTCGGCTGCTCCTCAAGTACCTCGTATCGACCCCAGGGGCGAGTATCGCTTTCTAACATTGGGGCACTCTACCCTGCCGGCTCTTAAGCAAACAGAGAAGCGCCAGGATCGAGATCCAGCACCTGTGCGCATTAACAGCGTGGATACGGAATGCGGTCGCATACGCAAGGTAGGGGAGTGGGGAATAACAGGGAATGAGTGATTTTCTGTTTAGGCAGGCTGGTCTAGCACCGGAGAAGAAATGATTCCAGTGCGGATGGCAGCCATGACCGCTTCTGTTCTCGATGAGACCCCAAACTTTTGAAATACTTTGTGCACGTGCGCTTCAACCGTTCGGACGCTCAGCGACAATTCTTTCGCGATGCCCTTGTTACTGGTGCCAAGTGCCATGAGCTCTAGGATTTCTATTTCGCGGTCCGTGGCAGTCAAAACTTTAACTATCGGATGGCTCATCACGGATAAAACCTTTTGTGCAACGGACGGGCTAAGGACAGAGCCGTGAGATAGAACTGCGTAAATAGCATCCCGTAATTCGACGATCGTGACTGATTTCAAAAGGTATCCGCTAGCGCCAGCCTTGAGGGCACTGATAATAGATTCAACTGAATCGTCGGCGGTTAATATGATTACCTTCGCAGAGGGGAAATGAGATTTGATTCTCGAAGTGGCCTCGATGCTGGAAATACTTGAAGTATGCAGATGCAAATCCATCAATACAATTTCTGGAGCTAGCTCCGCAACTCTTTCGAGTGTCGATGCTGCGTCATGTGCGACCCCCACAATGTTGAGTTGTGGATCGAGAGCTTTTAGCTGATCTTGAAGGCCGAGAAGAAAAATGGGATGGTTCGAGACAACTAAAACTCGAACTTTAAAGCTCTTGCCTTCTATATTCATTTTGGATCCTTTCAAATACGCAGTTCTTCAAATGGATCTCATTTTTTGCTTTGATGGAAAACCCCTCAATAAGGCCACCATAGACCGTATTTACATCGCCAGTTGCAAA
>CAIKID010000190.1 GCA_903827345.1 uncultured Actinomycetes bacterium
AGACTTAGCGAAGCAGTTGCAGATGCGAGCGACCCTTACCTGCGCATCGAACTCTGGATCTCAGAAAGTTTGCGGTATGTCGCCGATGGTCGCCATATGTTGGTGAAGTCGTTAAACACGATTAATACACCTGACGAGCGTAAAGATGAGATCATTATGGGCCACCGTCGCATGATGGCACCACTACAAGATTCATTAGTTGGAACAGGTATTTCCAATATTCGAGCTGCGGCCGCCCTCTTGGCGAGTGTTACTGATGCGGCATCGGTAAGAATTGATGCCGGAAATGACGCAGAGCTCGAAATCCAGAGCGCTGTTGCTTTCGCGCTAGCTGGACTTCGAGCTCTACCTAGAAACTAGTTAATTACTTAGCTGAGAAGGTAAACGGGATCGTCTGATCCTGGGATTTATCTCCGGCAGCGTTGTGATCATTTGTTATAAAGAAGACGCATGTAGTGTGAACGCAGTCACCATTAGTGAAATAAGGAACTGGCTTAAACTTAACCTTGCCCTTACCTGATGTAGCGCCTTGTGCGATATCTGCTTTTACATTTGAAACCCAAGCTTGTGCGCTCTGGTCTGAATCGCAGACAGTAGGCGTTGCACCCTTTGTCGCTGGAGCCATGCACTCTTCAATGTAAACACCGTTCTTTGCAGGCAACTTAGCAAACTTGAAGGTTACTACTGCACCTTTTTGCACGACGTTCTTGGTTGGGGTGGCAGTAACGACTGCCTTAGCGTTTGCTAGGGGTGCCGCTGCTACAACCAGTGCTACTGCAATAGCGGCTATTAGCTTCTTCTTCATGTATGTATCTCTCTTCTAGTGGGTGACTTATTTATTTACTAAATGTTATGGGAAGTTTTATATCGTGTGTGCGATCCTGAGTTCTGGTGTGGTCAGCGCGAACATAGATTGCGCATTGAACTTTCCGGCAATCAATTTTTCCGATCAAGGGTTTCACTTTCAAACCAACTGAGAAAGTTCCACCCGATTTAAATGGAATAGCCAAATTCTTACCGTAACTAGGCGGGTTAGACGAAATCCAAAATGAAGCAGCACCTGCCCCCGTCATATTCTGACCGCCACCGCAAACGCTAGGCAGGGTTCCGGCTGGAACAATCTGGCACATTTCTACATAGATTCCGACCGTCTTATCAAAACCCTTTCCAGAAACGCTAATCGCCTCACCAGCGCTCACCTGAGTTGTTTTGGATACGGTTAGAACTTCACCGTTTTGACCTGTCACAGAATTGGCTGTTCCACCATGAACGAGGAGAAAAAGAACGAGAGCGATAACGAGAAGTACGAGCCCAGAGAGAGCGGGCACTAGCTTCGATTTCATGGCGTTAATCTAAGAGAGATTAGGGAATTTCGCTCCGACAACTTCGCCTCCCATGTCGGAAAAGGAGGTGCCAGAATACGCTGGTGAGAACACGGGTGGTTGCTGCAGTGGTACTGAGCGCCCTCATCCTCTCCTTTTCTCCGACAGCACAAGCTGCGGTGTCGGATATAAATGCTAGCCAAGTCTCGTTGCCGATCGTACATAGCGGGGAATTAGCACGATTCAAACGAGTAGTTGCTCTCGCTAATGGGGCGGCCGAGATTGTCGCAGCGCTGGGATACAAGAATATTTTGGTAGGCCGAGATATCGCCTCCACCATGCCAGAACTCAAAAATATTCCAATCGATGAGTCGGCGATGCAAGTATCTGCGGAGGCGGTACTTTCCCAACGTCCAGATCTAGTTTTTATAGATTCAAATACATCTCCAGTAACGGCAATTGCAACCCTTAAGGCTGCGAAAATTCGGATCGTGAGCGTTCCAAGTGCTTTTACCTTGGCGGATATCTACGCAAAGGAAGGTGTGATCGCCAAGACTTTAGGTGTCCCTAAAGCTGGTGCTGCGCTGGAAGCGCAAGTAAGTTCATTCAAGTCGGCAAAGAGCACAATTAGAGTTGCATTTCTTTATATGCGCGGGACCGCATCTATCTATTTGATAGTTGGACCAGGCTCAGGAGCAGATTCTATTCTGCAAGCTGATGGCTTTATCGACGTAGGTGCGGCAAAGCTTAAGAATCCATTTAATGCGCTCACCGCCGAAGAGTTAATCAAACTGCAACCCGATGTCTTGCTGCTTATGACAAAGGGATTGGTTTCTGTCGGTGGGATTAAAGGGCTAGTGCAATTCCCGGGGATCGCCCAGACTCCCGCAGGTCAGCACCAACGGGTAGTAACAGTTGATGATTCGCTACTGCTCTCCTTTGGACCACGAACGATCCCAATGGCCAAAGTTTTGCGCCCTCTCGTCATTGCTGCGGCGAAATTATGAAGAAGATTCTTATATATCTGGCTGGTTTTACACTCCTGCTCTTCCTCTTTTGGCTCTCACTCGATATTGGCATCTTGCAGTTACAAAGTTCGGTCTTTTCGCTGATTGGTAAACACAGCGTTGATGCCACAACTGTCTGGCAAGTTAGGTTTCCCCGCGCCTTAGGCGCAGTAATTATCGGAGCAGGTTTAGGAGTAGCTGGAGCAGTGGCCCAAGGTATTTTCCGCAATCCATTGGCCGAGCCGACCCTCATTGGATTATCTAGCGGGGCAACACTTGGAACCATCGCTCTCATCTCCTCGGGGGCTTCGGTCTATGGAACACGCTCAAATATTGGAGCTGCGGTACTGGCTGCAGCGCTCACTGCACTACTAGTTCAATGGATTGCACCAGGTAAAGGTTTCGGTTTTTTACTCACAGGTATCGCAGTGTCTGCAATCTTCACCTCGTTCGCTGGGTTGCTCATATCGATGTCTCCTAAGCCAAGCATTCAATCCATTACCTTTTGGAATTTTGG
>CAIKID010000191.1 GCA_903827345.1 uncultured Actinomycetes bacterium
CGAACAATGTTCGCGAATGCGACTCCCCAAAGCAGGGCAGGCAGGAAGCTAGAGATTGTGATCGCAAGATCCCAACGAGAACGCCACTTCTCACTTCCATATTTACTGCGATATTCGAAGGAGACTCCGCGGACAATAAGCGAGAGCAGAATGAGGAAGAGTGGTAAATAGAAACCGCTAAACAATGTGGCGTACCACTCCGGGAAGGCGGCGAATGTGGCACCACCAGCGACTAGCAACCAGACCTCATTGCCATCCCATAGTGGTCCAAGAGTTGTAAGAACAGCACGACGTTCGGCTTGATTCTTTGCAACCACAGGAAGGAGTATTCCGACTCCGAAGTCGAAGCCCTCCAGGACGAAGTACCCGATCCAAAGAACGGCGATGGTCACGAACCAGAATGAATTAAGTGACATTTTTTATTCTCCTCCTAGTAAGCCATCGTAAATGTCTTGGAATTTTCATCGCGTTCAATCGTCTTCTCTGGACCCACCTTGATGGTGCGGAGGATCAATCCGAATTCGATTACTGCGAGTACTCCATAGAGCAGGGTGAATACAACCATTGTGAAGAGCACGCTTGCGGCGCTTACTCCAGGGCTTACACCGGCTGAAGTTTTGAAGAGTCCAAAGACCACCCAGGGCTGACGAGCGCTCTCGGTGAATATCCAACCGAAAGAGTTAGCCAGAATCGGAAGGAATGGCAGCGCGATCATGCTGCGCACGAACCAAGGCTTGCTAGGGAAGCGGCCCTTCCTAATAAACCAGAGAGCAAGGAATGAGATTAATGCGGCGAGAGCACCGAATCCAATCATCAAGCGGAAGCTCCAATAGGCGAATGGAATATTTGGGGTGTAATTCCCAGGGCCATATTTCTGCTCATACGTCTTCTCTAAGTCATTAACACCTTCGACGGTTCCATTGACATTGCCAGTGGCCATGAAGGAGAGCACCGAAGGCAAACCAATTTGGAAGACAGAGTGGTTGCCGTTGAGCGTCCCAATAGTGAGAAGAGAGAAGGGGACATTTGCCTTGGTGGTGTAATTCGCTTCCGCCGCTGCCATCTTCATTGGTTGTTGTGTTGTCATCAAGCGTGATGTTGTATCGCCTGAAACTGCAACAAATACGAAAGATATCAAGACCGTAATGAGACCAATCTTAAGCACAGGCTTGGCAACTTCGGCATCCTTATTTTGAAAGAGCATCCAAGCTGCGACACCCGCAAAGAGCGCTCCTGCGGTCAAGAATGCAGAAGGAATTGTGTGGAAGAAAGCCGCGACTGCAGTGGAATTGCCAAGTACCTTCCAGATACTTGTCAGTTCAGCGCGTCCGTGAGCTCCGTTCAATACATATCCGACCGGGTGCTGCATGAAAGCGTTTGCGGCCAAGATGAAGTAGGCGGAGAGCAAAGTTCCGGTCGCTGCAACCCAGATAGAAGCAAGGTGCAATTTCTTAGGTATGCGATCCCAACCAAAGATCCATATCCCCAGGAAGGTGCTCTCTAGGAAGAAGGCAATCAAACCTTCCATGGCAAGCGGTGCTCCGAAGATATCTCCTACAAAGCGACTATAGGAAGACCAGTTCATACCAAACTGGAACTCCTGCACGATGCCTGTAACTACACCGATAGCGAAGTTAATAAGGAAGAGCTTTCCAAAGAATTTTGTGGCACGAAGATACTTATCTTTATTTGTTCGGTACCAAGCGGTCTGCAAGCCAGCGACTAGAAAACCAGAACCGATAGTGATTGGAACGAAGATGAAGTGATAAACGGTGGTGATACCGAATTGCCATCTGGCAAGGTCTAATGCACTCATGAATTTCCCCTATCTGACGGGTAAATCCTTGCGATAAACACAGGGGTTTCACAGATAACCTGTGAGTGCTAACCCTTGCGGGAGTGTGTTTTACAACAACTTTATAACCGGTTACCTATTCAAAGACGGGGAAACCCATCTCTACTTCAACAAATAGCCCACTTTTGGGGTCTGCCACAAGGTCAAAATTTGCAGCGTGATAGATCGGATGAGGGTCTGAGCTGAATAATCAAAGGGAAGATCGATGCAGGCATCGCTCAACTGGCAACTCCATGTACTCAAGCCGGCATCAAATATCGCGCTTCCAGAAGGTAGAGCGAGCCACGTTACCTGACCGACCGGAACCTTCTTCATACCTTTGTGACGGGTTGCATCGCGCCACGCTAAAACACCGCTATACAAAATATGGATGTTTGGCGGCTCTGCCACATTAGGAGTTACTGCTTCTACTTCAGAATCCGTCGTGAGCCCACTGATCGCAGCGGTCTTGGATACCTGCAACCATGCTGGAATGCTGACTGGTTTAAGTGTGCCGTATACGTGCACGCCACTCGTTTGCTCACCTGAAATTAGGTTCGTGGGCGTATTAATTCGTTCATTGCTGAACTCAAGTGTCACTTGGCTTAGATTCGTATCTGGATCATCAGTTGCATATCGATACATAACTGCGTGTCGGTCGCCCCCGTATTTCGATGGCTCTAAGCGAGTCTGCCAGTAGGAGGTATTGCCGCCCAGTATCGCAATATTGGTCCCCACATTTCGATCAGCGATGAAGGTATTAAACATTCGGTTAGTGAAGTATTCGGCATGTCCTCCGACAATAATTCCAGAGTAGTTGCTTGTGATGGATGGCCAGTTATTGATGTCAAGATCCGTTTCTTGATCCACGTTCAAACCCTGTTTTTCGACAAATTGAATGAGTGGAATTGCATCTCGTTGTATGGAGTAGGCACCGCTGCCCAACAGGGGGCGATCAAAAGAGACTACGCGACTTCTTTCATTAGCATCTGAGATGCCATCGAGCCCAGGTCCTATATATGCCGAACGACCGCCAAAAGTGTTGTACATCTGCCACGAAATGAAGGATTGCATCATGACCAATTTAGATGAACCGACAGGGCTGCGAACGACAAGCGGCGCTGCATTTTCAATCTGCCCAAAAGCAGAGAAGGAGACGATGAGATAGAAACCAGGAGTCCAATCATTTCCAACCGTAAATGTGGTCGCAGTGGGCCAATTCGCTTAGTTATAACGGGTAGCTTCTCGCGCTGTCGTGGCTTGACCTTTCCTCAACTTGATAGGCGTTGAGCGCTCTTCTGGAAGATGAGATTTGAGCCAGCCCCGCCGAGTCCGAGCGATGCGGCAACCACTTTGCCGACCCAACCTCACAAAATGTCAGTTTGTGGGGTTACCCATTGTGTAACGAGTCTATTTTCGGTTAATAATGAACTTTCTGCTTGAAACTAAGACAGGATACCTATAATTCACGCATGATAGACGATTCGCAAACCACTGCTGTGGCTGGAAAGCGCGTTATGGTCATCGATGACAATGCTGATATTCGCAACTTAATCTCTTTAATACTTACTTCCGAGAGTTATGAAGTACTAGTTGTCGAATCGGGTATTGAGCTCTTAGAAAAGATTGCACACTTCAGTCCAGACTTACTTTTGCTCGACATCATGATGCCTCATATGTCTGGCTTTGAAGTCTTGGAGTCTGTGAGATCTCTTCCAGACGCGCATCTGAGTTCTATCCCAATTGTGATGATCACTGCTAAATCCCTGGATGTAGATGTAGACCGAGCTCTAATGCTGGGAGCCAACTCTTACATCGTAAAGCCCTTTCGCGCAGACGCGCTAAAAGAGAAAGTAAGTGCCCAATTGAGCCAAGGAGCCCGAGGCAGATGAAACAACACATCAACCGTTTACTAATTATTTCTCTCGCAACACTCCTTTTAGTAGCTGGCGTGAGCACATCCGATGGTGCAACACCTAAGCCAACACCAACGAAGAATCCCTATGGTTCCAGTGTCGCCATCGATCCGCCACGTCCAAATGATGTAGTTCTAACTGTTACCAATCACTCCAAGGTTGTGCGGTTTACATTTAATTCTCTGCGCAAGTTGGGTTCAACTCAAGTTACCGTCTACGAACCATTTGTTAAAGTTCGCCAAACATTTACCGTGGTCTCGCTTGCGAAGATCTTCAAGAGTGCAAATATTTCATCAACCGCCAAGGTATCAACTGACGCGCTTAATGATTACATCTATACAAATATCGCTAAGAATTTTACGGATTCGCAGGGTCAATTGGCGATTGCGCGGTTTGGCGGACCTATCCCATACGACCAGGGTGGTCCGATTCGTTTAATCTTTCCCGATAAATCAAAACTGAGTAAGAACCTCGATGCGTGGAACTGGTCATTGAATACAATAACGGTTAAGTAAATGGAAAGAAGACAGGATCTTGATCGCAATGTATTGAGATTTCGGGTCTCTCGCGGGCAAAAAGCCTTGGCTTTCATTGCTTTTCTCTCCTTCCTCGCTCTTAGTTTTTCCATCATAGTTACTAATAAGTCATCAATCGCGGAATCCAAAAGTTTGACCTCCGCTGAAGCTCCGGCAGCATCAATCATTTTCACGCAGCGCGAAACTTTGGTTTACACGATTCGCCTGGCACAGTGGCTGGATCAGCAGATTCCCCGTCGCGAGGTGCAAATTGCGAGAGCACTTCTAGCGCAGCGATTGGCAGTGATCAATTTGGACGGTAAGTCCGTTGGCCAAGCCGCGCCTCCTGAGTTTTTGCAAGCGCTCTTTACGACCGATTCCATAGTGGATAGCAGCGCTCCTGGGATTCTCTCAGGGGTAGAGCACACTAAATTGACTCGACAACTCAATCCTGAAATTGAGGGACTGATATCCCAAGCTAGGACTTTAGTTGTCGATTATCAGCAAGCCGTAGATAACCAACTCGCTACTTCGGCGAAGACCTCGCGTAACTATGACTTCATCACCTTGTTGTTCCTGATGCTATTTATGACCATCTCTGGAACCTGGTTTGTCTGGTTCGGGCGTACATCTATTTTTCAATATAGGAAGAGTAAAAATCTGATCATGGCAGAGGGACGGAGGTTGGAAATATTGGCGACGGAGTTAGCTGCCAGTAACGCGGTAGTTATAGAACTAGAATCACTCAACGCCTCCAAGAATGAATTTATTTCGAATATAAGTCATGAATTGCGTACGCCGTTAACAAGTATCATCGGCTATGTTGATGTTCTTTCTACAAATATAGAATTGGATTCCAACCCACAACTGGACGAGATTTTTCAGGTACTCGACAGAAACGCCACTATTTTACTCTCGCTAGTCCAGAGTTTATTGGCTCTCTCCCAATTGGATTCGCCGAATAAGAGGGACTCCTTCAAAGCTACCGATTTACTCACTCTCGCCGAAGATGCCATATTTATATTGCATTCTGAGATCGAGAAGAAAGAAATTTCGGTTAAGTTAAATTATAAGCTGGACGATCCATATATTATCGACGGAGATTCAGGGCTAATTTCACAGGCTTTCATCAATTTATTTGCTAACGCCATTAAATTCAGTTTTGAAGCAAAAGTGATAGAAATAGATTTGGTGCGAAAGACACGTACTGATTCGCAAAATACCATATCAATTTCTATTCAAGATCATGGAATCGGAATTCCCGAAGCCGAGATATCCCACCTTTCGGAACGTTTCTTTCGGGCTTCGAATGCAGTTTCTGGCCATGTGCCAGGAACGGGATTAGGTTTAGCAATTGTTGCCAAAGTCGTTAAGTTACACGGCGCGCATCTGAGAATTGATTCATCCCTGGGCGAGGGCACAACATTTACCATCGATTTTCCTGAATACCTCTCTCCGGTCGAAGCCTTGATCTTGAATCGCAAATTTGAGCTGTTAGCGGAGGCGATCACAGGAATTCAAGTGGACGACCAGCCACTTCTCAAGGCTAAACTTCACGAATATGGTGGCGCACTAGGATTTTACGAGTTTGCCGAGATCGGAGAAGAACTTCTCTCCCTCTCACGGGGTCTGGCGGATGTTGAAAAAGTTGCAGAACCAGAGACTCTCAGGGTCCGCGACCAACTTGTAGTTCGAATGAAAGAAGCACTTACAATGAGAGAAAAGGGTGAGTCCAATGTCTAGTGAATTGATATTGATTGTGGATGACAACAAGGATGTCCGAGCTTTTGTGCGCACCTCCCTTGAAGTCGAGGGCTATCAAGTTGATGAGGCTGTTGATGGCACCGATGCGTTACTTAAATTTCAAAACAATAACCCCGCGGTAGTCATTTTGGATTTGAGTATGGGCCACCCCGATGGTTTTGAAGTCTGTCGTGAAATCCGCCGAAACTCCACTGTCCCCATCATCATGCTCACCGATCGAGGTGAAGAGGTAGACGAGGCTATGTGCTTGGCAGCCGGCGCTGACGATTACATCTCGAAGCCTGTCAGCCCCAGAATTCTGGCGCTACGCGTATCTACGCAGATTCGACATTCTAAGAGCGAAAAGACCCAACGCTTAGGGATGCTCACCGCAGGGGGATTGACTTTGAATCTCGAGACCAGGCAAGTGGACTTCGATGAAGGACAAGTTGCCGTAACCCGAACCGAGTTCGATTTCCTCAAATTACTGATGGAGCACCCTCGTAAAGTCTTTACTCGCGAAGAGGTCATCTCGGCTATCGGCGGTACGGCGGACTTCTCCAATGATCACTTCCTGGATACCCATGCTTCTCGCCTGCGCTTAAAAATTAAAAGTGCTGGCGGACCGAAAGTTATTTCAGCTGTGCGCGGCGTCGGGTATCGCCTGATCGCGACCCAAGGCAAAATCGAGGAAGTTAGCGCTTAATTGAGGCGGGTTTACGGGGCGATAAATCCCTGTAAACTCCTCTCAACACGAGGAGACGTCGCATAGCCCGGTCGAGTGCGCCTCACTGCTAACGAGGTAAGGGGTTAAACCC
>CAIKID010000192.1 GCA_903827345.1 uncultured Actinomycetes bacterium
GCCAGCTCCGAGGTATAACGAGCAGACATATCTTCCCAAGAGAAAGAACCATCGCTGCCAAAGGGAATCGCAGATACGTCTTCAGTAAATGCGACGTGGGTATCTCCCTCAATAGAGATGCGATTGTCATCGTAAATCATCTTCAGATTACCGAGCGCTTGTGTACCTGCCAGCGAAGAGGCTTCGCCACTGACGCCCTCTTCTAAATCTCCATCAGAGCAGATCACCCAAATATTGTGATCGAAGAGCGATGTCGCACCCTCGGGATCGAGAAGACCTTTTTCATAGCGTGCCGCCATCGCCATTCCAACTGCATTTGAAACACCAGCGCCCAGCGGACCCGTTGTAGTTTCAACGCCGTTGGTGTGGCCATACTCTGGATGACCGGGAGTTAAAGAGTTATGGGTACGAAAGGATTTGAGATCATCGAGCGAGAGACCGTAGCCCGATAGAAACAGCTGAATGTAGAGAGTGAGCGATGAGTGGCCACAAGAGAGCACGAAACGATCGCGACCGAGCCATGATGAATCAGATGGATCGTGCTTGAGAAAGCGTTGGAAAAGCGTGTACGCAACCGGGGCGAGAGACATTGCGGTACCAGGGTGGCCATTGCCCACCTTCTGCACGCTATCCATAGCTAGGGCGCGCGCGATTGTTACTGCGCTATCGTCGGACTGACTCCATACATTGCGATCCATATCGACCTATCTCCCTGTTTTATTACCTTGAACGGCTGAAGACGTTTGCCTTAAATCCAACATTCCATATCGTGAGCCACATAAGTCCGGCTCCTAGTAGATGCGCTGCAACGAGTGCTTCGGGGAGATGGGTGAAGTATTGAATATATCCGATGGCTCCTTGGCCGAGACACACTGCCAAGAAGAGGAGAACTTTCTTTCCAATGAAAGATTGGGTCTGCACTGGCTCTGAAACTTTGATAACCAGGTAGAGGGCGATGGTGAGGCAGATCAGCGCTATAACCGAATCGGCATGCATCCAAGAGATCTGGCGCGGATCAATGTGATAGCGCTTAGCTTGGATATCCCCCGCGTGCGGACCGCTCCCGGTAACCAGGGTGCCTAGAGCTATAACAACGATGCTAAGAAGAGTGACGATCCGAATCAACAATTTTGTGGTCGGCAAGACAGTGGTCCGCGCCTTCGCAAAGATCCGCTCCCGCAGCGAGAGAGTTGAAGGAATGAGAGCGATCGATAACAGGAAGTGGGCGGAGACAGAGAAAGGATTTAGTTTGGTGAGTACGGTTATTCCACCGAGAACGATCTGAGCCACAATCCCAGCAAATTGGGTGAGGGCAAGTAGACGGATCATCTTCCAATCACTACGGCCACGACCCCAGCGGATGGCTCCGATAACAGCCGCGATGATTGCGACGACAAGGAGAAAGGTGAGGAGGCGATTGCCGAACTCGATCCACGAGTGGAGGGTTCCCTGTGCCTGGTGGGGGACTGGTGCAATAGAACCGGAGACACACTGTGGCCAAGTAGGGCATCCCAAGCCAGAGCCAGTAAGTCGAACCGCTCCACCCGTAACCAGGAGTCCCACCTGAAGAACCACGAGGGCGGTATAGATCAGGCTGGCTAAATTCACGCTCGTAGCCTATTGCCCTCTGGGGCTATTGCCGCCTGGCCAGGTCGATGGGCGAGCCTCGCGGTTTCGATTGGCGTAAAAGGGGGAATTACGCAACACTATTGTTGTGAAAAAGAGCGAGGACAAGACCAGGGATCTGGTTGCGCGCTCTATTCTGGAAAATGGACCCCAAAGCGCAGCTGATTTAGCGGCGCGGCTCCAACTGACCCCGGCCGGCATCCGGCGCCACCTCGATCTTCTGGTCGCAACTGGGTTGTTAGAAGCGCGCGATCCGCACCGCGTCACGACATCTTTACGCGGTAGAGGAAGGCCAACAAAGGTCTTTGTAATAACCGATCTAGGCCGCGAAAAATTTGAGCATTCATATGATGATCTGGCTTTATCGGCACTTCGCTTTATGGCTACCTTTAAAGAACTCGATGCAGTCAATGAATTTGCAGCGAGCCGCGCTGCTGATATTGAACGTCGCGTTGGTAAGGCAATTAGTGGTGCCAACTCGAGCGAGAAGAAAGCAGCTGCGCTCGCGCAATTTCTTACTGCAGAAGGCTATGCAGCAGAGAGCAAAGAGACAGCTCCGGGAATTCAACTCTGCCAACATCATTGTCCAATCGCTCATGTCGCCTCGGAATTTCCGCAACTCTGCGAAGCCGAAACTGAAGCCATCTCGCGCGTATTAGGAACTCACGTGCAACGCCTAGCAACGATCGCGCACGGTGATGGAATCTGCACCACTTTCATTCCAACAAACACAATTACCCAGCCCAGCGTTACACCGTCCAAAAAGGGAGCACTCGCATGACTGATACAACCCTCCATCCAGAACTCGATGGAATCGGCACATATGAATACGGCTGGTCTGATTCAGATGTAGCTGGTGCCAATTCCAGGCGCGGTCTTAATGAGGATGTTGTGCGAGACATCTCAGCGAAAAAGTCAGAGCCACAATGGATGCTCGACCTGCGCCTCAAGGGACTCGCTCTCTTTGAGAAGAAGCCAATGCCGTCGTGGGGTTCTGACCTCGCGGGTATCTTCTTCGACACCATTAAGTACTTTGTCCGGTCTACCGAGAAGCAAGCCACAAGTTGGGAAGAGCTTCCTGAAGATATTCGCAATACCTATGACCGTTTGGGAATTCCTGACGCAGAGCGCAATCGTTTAGTTTCGGGCGTTGCAGCGCAATACGAATCTGAAGTGGTTTATCACTCCATCCGCGAAGATTTAGAGAAGCTAGGCGTGATCTTCGTTGATACCGATACCGCGCTGCGCGAGCATGAAGAGCTCTTCCGTGAGTATTTCGGCACCGTAATCCCAGTGGGTGACAATAAGTTTGCAGCTCTCAAC
>CAIKID010000193.1 GCA_903827345.1 uncultured Actinomycetes bacterium
GTTTCAACGCGAGCTTTGATGTCATCCCGAACTCTGCGTACGAACTCAATGTCCTGACCTGCGGGATCTTCCAGAACCCAATCTTCGTAACGTTTGCCCGGAAATATCGGGCAGGCATCTCCACAACCCATTGTGATTACCGCATCAGATTCAAATACAGCATCTGTGGTTAGGATCTTTGGCTGTTGATTGGAAATGTCGATACCGACCTCTTGCATCGCGACAACTGCAACGGGATTAATCGAAGCTTTAGGTTCGGATCCAGCAGAGAGCACATCTACTCGATCGCCACCTAGTGCGCGCATAAATCCAGCCGCCATCTGTGAACGTCCAGCGTTATGGACGCAAACGAAAAGAACTGTTGGTTTATTACCTTCCATTATTTTCTCCTGACTGAAATATGTTTGCGGTAAGAACTCCTAAAGTCGCGCCGATTAATTGAGCCAGGATGAAACCGACTACCGAACGGGGTGCAATTCCACTAAATGTATTCGTAAACCCTCTGGCCAAAGTGACGGCAGGGTTAGCAAAAGATGTCGAGGAGGTGAAGAAATAAGCGCTGCCGATCCAACCTGCTAAAACCACCGGAGCGAGCGCCAATTTTCCTTGGTCGCGCAGCATCTGAATTAGAAACAGGAGCCCTGCGGTTGCAACGACTTCGCCGAGCCAAAGATTGAAACCGGTGCGTACGTGATGAGATTGAAAGATCGCTGGATTTTTGAACATTAAATTCGCGAGCACTACACCCGCGATGCCGCCGGAAAATTGGGCGATTAAATACCCGAATGCACTTATTGTGGTCAATCGCTTTTGTGCCCACTCGCTGAGAGTCACTGCGGGATTGAAGTGCGCTCCACTTACTGGTCCCAAAATAAGGATCAATATGCCAAGGGCCAAGACAGTTGAAATAGTGTTGATCAGCAGCTCAACTCCACGATCTGAACTCATATTGGTTGCCATCGTGCCGGACCCGACAACGACGGAAACCAATAATCCAGTGCCGAGAAATTCGGCGAGGTAGTTAGACCTACGCAATTAGCAGCAAGGGATGGCGCAACAGCAGGGATCGCACTTGCAGACCTGGCACTTGCAGCCGATTTCGATATCTTGAGCCATGATTTCCTCCTATTGATGTTTGTCAATGCGTAAATTAGTGCTCAAATTGATGAATGTCAATGTATGATTGGCCTATGTCAGTCGCCGTGTCGCTCACCAAGTCCCCCGCCGAGGTCACCTCGCTCGCGGCACAATTTAAAGCACTGGGCGATCCCACACGCCTGGACCTGATCATTAATGTGGCAGCGAGCACCGGCGCAGAAGCCTGCGTCTGCGACCTCACTCCAGAAACCGGTCTTACTCAAGGCACGGTAAGCCATCACCTGCGGATTCTTGTTGAGGCTGGACTGCTCGAGCGTTCCCAGCGCGGAAAATGGTCGTATTACTCCCTCACTGCGGTCGCCAAAGAAATACTTAAATCTCTCAACATTTCCCAACCCGCGCGAAAATCTTCAAAAGCTAACTGCTAAATCCTTGACAGCAAAACACTTAACCTTTAAGTTAAGTGTTGATGAAGACCAACGCACCAACCCTCAACTTAGATCTTGTCTTCGACGCACTAGGCAGCGCCCATCGTAGAGAGATCATTTCCTTGCTCGGCCTGCAACCGGTCTCTATTAGTGATCTTGCGTTACAACGCAATCTTTCACTGCAGGCTATTCACAAACATGTAAACCTGCTCGTAGAAGCTGGCATGGTCACTCGCAAGAAGTCGGGAAGGGTCACCTTTCTCACTTTAAATCGCGCATCGATGCGGGAGATCCAGGATTGGGTCACCAAATTTCAAGCTCACTGGGATGGTGGAACAGAGACGCTGGAAAATTATGCGCAAACCGTTGAATTTAAAAAGAAACTTAA
>CAIKID010000194.1 GCA_903827345.1 uncultured Actinomycetes bacterium
GAGACCATCCGAAAGTCCGAATTATTCCTCCCTCAACTCTTGAGGGAGTTTTTTATGTTCAAAAGAAGGAAATGGGCTGGCCTAGCGTCAGTTGCGATGCTTCTCTCGACAATCTTTACTGCAGCCGCTACGGAGGCCGCATCAGGCAATCCGACCAAAATTATCTCACTCTCGCCGAGCGCTACAGAAATACTTTATTCAATTGGCGCAGGCTCGCAAGTGATCGCTGTCGATGACAACTCTGACTTTCCTAAGACAGCACCATTTACAAATCTCTCATCCTTCACCCCAAATGTGGAGGCGATTGCTGCCTATCGTCCTGATCTCGTCATCCTCCAATCATCGGCGACAAATGCCGCCACAATAAAGCAGGATTTACTGAAACTAAAGATCAATGTCTTCCTTGAAGTGACGCCGAATAACATCAGCGAGGCCTATGCAGAATTTCTCGCACTTGGTAAAGCCACTGGACATCCGTCACGTGCCAAAGCGTTGGTAACAACAATGAAAGCGCAGATTTCTGAGATTGTTGCTAAATATCGTAAGAAAAATCCCACACCTATCTTCCATGAGCTCGACAACACCCTCTATTCGGCGGATTCTTCTACCTTTATAGGTCAGATCTACTCCGACTTCAATTTTGCGAATATCGCGGATGCCGCCAATGGTGATGGCTACCCACAACTCAGCGCAGAATCCATAATCAAGGCGAATCCAAAGATTATCTTCTTGGATGATGGTCCGTACGGGGAATCTGCCGCAACTGTTGCGGCTCGGCCGGGATGGTCAGCTATATCCGCAGTTAAGAGCAGGCATGTGATTGTTCTTCCACTCGATATTCCCGATCGCTGGGGGCCACGCATCGTGGATTTCTATCGCTTCATTGGGCAAATGACAGCAAAGATTAACTAGGAATAGACCATGATTACAGAGCACGGAGCTATAGCCAAGATATGGAATTGGCGTATCACCGTGTTCTGTGGACTCATCTTGCTTGCCGTAGCAATCGCAGCGGTGAGTTTTGGTCCCATCTCCATCAACTTCTTTAAAGTGTTTAAAACGCTCTTTGATCTACCCGGTGGCAGTACGGGTCAAGACCGAACGGTCATCATGGAATTGCGTTTGCCTCGTGTCGTCCTAGGAATTTTGGTCGGTTCTGCATTGGCTACGAGTGGCGCTGTATATCAAACCGTATTTCATAATCCGCTCGCCGACCCATATCTCTTGGGCGCCGCCAGCGGAGCTGGGCTGGGCGCCACGATCGCGCTCACAAGCACGAATCACAACCTCTACGGCGCACTTCCGATATTTGCCTTCATAGGTGGGGTACTCGCCGTCTTCACCTCTTTCATTATCTCGGGGAAGTTCTTTGCAGATCCAAACTCATTATTGCTCTCTGGGATAGCAGTTGGATCTTTTGCCACCGCGATTCAGACCTATTTACAACAACGGCATAGCGCAGCGCTCCGCCCGGTGTACTCCTGGATCCTAGGTGACTTAACGAGCGCTAGTTGGAGCGTTGTCGCGTGGTCTTCCGTTTACATCGCGATCGCTCTGGTCATTCTCTTCAGCGTCGCCAAACAGCTGGACGGTTTGATGCTCAGCGATGAAGAGGCATATTCTCTAGGAATTAATCCAAAGCGTTTGCGCATCATTGCTGTTGCCGCTGCGACGCTTGCCACCGCCACCGCGGTATCGGCTTCTGGTCTCATTGGTTTTGTCGGAATCGTCGTTCCTCATCTCGTGCGCGGACTTACACATCGAGTGACCAATCGCTCTCTTATAACCATCGCGATGGCTGGGGCCGCTTTCCTTGTACTGGCGGACCTGGGGGCTCGTACCTTGCTCTCCCCCGCCGAACTTCCCATCGGTGTCATCACCGCCTTTGTTGGCGCACCGTTCTTCCTCGTTGTACTTCGCAATAGAAGGAAGGTTACGCAATGAGCATCATCGTCACAGATCTCACAGTCCGTTATGGCGACAAGGTAGTGCTTGATGACATCTCACTCGAAATTGAGAGTAAACGGTGGACTTGTCTCGTAGGTCCCAACGGTGCCGGTAAGACAACTTTCTTGAAAGCTCTACTCGGCATGGCGCCATACTCGGGAAGTATCCAGGATAAAGGTATTGAAGTATTCAAGAGTCACAAGCGCAATGTCGCCTTCGTTCCGCAGCATCCGCAGATCCCTCAGGGAATGACCGTGGCCGAATATGTCATGTTGGGTCGCTCCAAGCGCGATGGTTGGGGAAATGAGTCACTCGCCAGTCGCTCCTTTGTTCATAAAGTTCTCACCCAAACTCATCTTTTCGGAATGCAAACAAACTTGGTCGCTCATCTCTCGGGTGGAGAAATGCAACGAGCTCTCATCGCACGTGCGCTGGCACAGGAACCTGAACTGATCCTCTTGGATGAACCAACAAGCGCACTCGATCTGCATCATCAAATATCAGTCCTTAACAATATCGAATTACTGAAAGAAGAGGGCGTGACGATCATTTCAACGATGCACGACATCACGCTGGCTGCCATGTTCGCAGAGCGGATCGTTGTCATGAAAGAGGGTAAGGTCTTGCTCTCTGGAGCATCACAAGAAGTTATTCACTCACCGGAACTTAAGCGCGCCTTCGATAATCGCATCGATGTTTATACGCTCGACAGCGGTCGCCCGGTAATCGTGGCGAGTAAAGAGAAGCACCTTTAACGAACGTGTGACTCCACAAATGGAGGCTTCACAACTTTGACTGAACTTGCACGACCGCGAAGATCGATCGTCAATTCTGCTCCGACGGGAATGCCAGCTTTGATTAAAGCAAGTCCAATGCCGTTCTTCAGGGTAGGCGAGAAGGTTCCGCTCGTTACTATTCCTACAACCGTACCTGAGGCATCCAGAACGTTCATGCCTCCGCGTGGTATTCCTCGATCTTGCGCTAAGAGACCGCGCAGAATTCGGGGAACCCCGCTGGCTTTCTCAGCAACCAGCGCTTGTTGCCCATGAAAATTTGATTTCGCAAGTGCAACGGCCCAGCCGGCATTAGCCTGCAACGGCGTTATCTCCAGCGAAAGTTCATGTCCATGAAGTGGGTAACCCATTTCAGTTCGCAAGGTATCGCGTGCCCCTAATCCACAGATGCGCCCCTCCAACTTTTCAACGGCTCCGACGAGCAACTCCCAGAGGGGAAGGGTGGCGCCCCAAGTCGGAAGTAACTCATATCCAAATTCTCCCGTGTAACCGGTTCGACAAACTATTACCGACCCTAGAAATTCGTGGCCATCAATTATTACCTCGGTAAATGCCATGTAATCGAGATCGACCGATATGCCAAGCAACGCAAGGAGCGCATCGCTCTTAGGACCTTGCACGGCAAGGACTCCAAAATTGTGATGAGCATTTTTTATAGTGAGGCCCAAATCATTCGCGGACTCCAGTACCGCAAAGACAGCAGCGCAGTTAGCGGCGTTTGGAACGAGGAGGAATTTTTCGTCACTGTAGCGATAAATGATCAAGTCATCGATTACTCCACCTGTTGCATCACAGAGAAGGTTGTATTGCGCACTTCCGTGACCGATGCGATCGAGGTCGTTGGTGAATATTCGATTCAGGAACATCAGCGCACCGATACCTGAGACCTCGATCTTGCCAAGGTGCGAGACATCGAAGATCCCTACGACTTCACGTACGGCAGCGTGCTCGGACATGACGCCACCAGGGGTAAGTGCGCCTATCGCTTTGGGGTATTCAATGGGCATCTGCCATCCACCAAAATCAGCGAGCTTCGCACCAACCTGAGAATGCCAATCAATGAGCGGAGATTCCATTTCTCTAACATAGCCCAACTTTGTCCGCTTACGGTTGATTCGACTTCTCAATTGGCTCTGTTAAGTGAGAGGATTATGAGATGGCAACTTTGAAATCCAGCCCACAGGCATCTGGCGAAGTACTCGTTCTAGGCCTCTCGGCTAAAGCCGGAAAACTCACAATTCACCCTAACGTTGAGCACATTCCCGCCCTCGCAGCCGATACCAAGAAGTTGCTCACCATCTTGGGTGATCTGGGAGCAACAGGGAAACTCGATGAAGTTACCAAAGTCTCATTCTCGGCGCCACGTTTGGTGGTATTCACAGGTTTCGGCACAACAGCCGCAAATTACTCACATGAGACCTTACGTCGCGCTGCCGGCGCCGCTACCCGCGCCCTCGCCGGACAGGAAAGCGCGGAGTTCGCACTTCCCATTTCCAGTTCCGCGGAGTTCGCAGCAGTTGCTGAAGGGATCGCACTAGGCGCTTACGACTTCACTGAATTTCGCGCCTCTTCCAAGATCGAGCAGAAGGCCCCACTCAAATCTGCGACGATAGTTTCTAACTTAGGAAACTCCGTTCCCATCAAGGCAGCGCTAAAGCGGGCAGAGATTCTTGGCCGCTATGTTGCAATTACACGCGACCTGATTAATAACCCGCCATCTCACTTGACGCCTATTACCTTTACGGCGCAGATGAAGAAGATCGCACTTTCCCTTGGAATCAAGGTTGAAGTTCTTAACGAGGTCCAGCTCAAGGCGAAGGGCTACGGCGGAATTACTTCGGTAGGACAAGGTTCAGCTAACCCTCCTCGACTTCTCCACCTGACTTACTCTCCTGCCAAAGCGAAGAAGCGCCTCGCTTTTGTCGGGAAGGGAATCACCTTCGACTCCGGAGGTTATAACCTCAAAGGCATCATTGGCATGGCCGATATGAAATCCGATATGAGCGGGGCAGCCGCTGTAGTAACCGCCACCTTTGCAATCGCCTCTCTGGGACTTCCTATCGCGATCGATACCTATGCCTGTCTTGCAGAGAACATGATCAGCGGTGATGCCACTCGTCCCAGCGACATTATTACGATCCTCGGAGGCAAGACCGTCGAAGTTCTCAATCCTGATGCAGAAGGTCGCTTAGTTTTAGCTGATGGATTGGTCCGGGCTAGCCAAGATGGTGCGCGAAATGGTGGACTCGATGGCTTGGTCGATGTGGCCACGTTAACGGGGGCGCAAGTTATCGCCCTGGGTACCCGTACCTCGGCCGTCATGACCAATAATGAAGATTTTCGAACGCTCTTCCTAGAGGCGACCGGCATCTCCGGGGAATCTTTCTGGCCCATGCCACTGCCAGAGGATCTCAAAGAGGTTCTCAGCTCAGCTTCTGCCGACATGATCAACTCAAATCCGGCAAATACCAACGGCGGGATGCTCGTCGCTGGCCTCTTTCTCAGGGAGTTTGTCCCCGCAGAGACCCCGTGGCTCCATCTGGATATTGCTGGATCCGCGCTCACGCATGAGGCGCATGGCTATACCCCGGTCGGAGGAACGGGCGTAACGGTCCGCTCCCTGCTCGCACTCGCCGAGTTAGTTGTATCACAGAGCTAGGTGAAGGAGAGCGTGGGCTCAACTCGTGGCAGGATTAGCCCCCTGTGCTGCTCCCCTGAAACCTCAAGAAAAGGTGAAGTGTGAACGAATTTGATCTCGTAATCCTGGGCGGCGGAAGCGGCGGATATGCCTGCGCTCTCCGCGGTGCGCAACTTGGATTATCGGTTGTTCTGATCGAACAGGACAAGCTGGGCGGAACGTGCCTGCACCGTGGGTGCATCCCAACCAAAGCGCTCCTTCACGCGGGTGAGATTGCAGATGACACTCGACATGCAGCGGAGTTCGGCGTCAACGCACAATTCATCTCTATTGATATGTTGGCAGTCAACGCTTACAAAGATGGCGTCATCTCAAAACTCCACAAAGGTCTGCAAGGCCTCGTTAAATCTCGGAACATTACTTATGTCGAAGGAACTGGACGCCTGGTTTCAAAGAATCAAATTGAAGCGAATGGTGTGGTCTACACCGGCAAGAATGTTGTTCTCGCAACTGGTTCATACGCCAAGACGCTTCCCGGCCTGGAAATCGATGGCACCCAAATCATTACAAGCAACGAAGCCATGACAATGGATTACGTACCTAAATCCGTCATCGTTCTCGGCGGCGGAGTTATCGGTTGCGAATTTGCATCGGTCTGGAGCTCCTTTGGTGCGGAAGTCACAATCATTGAAGGTCTCCCTCGCCTTGTCGCCCTGGAAGATGAAAGTTCAAGTAAGCAACTCGAGCGTGCTTTCCGTAAGCGCGGGATTAAATTTGAAGTAGGAGTGAAATTCGCATCCGCGACCAAGGGTCCCGAAGGCGTCACTATCACGTTGGAGAACGGCGCTACCTTTACCGCCGATGTCCTTCTTGTTGCTGTAGGACGCGGTCCAGTCTCTGCAAACATTGGTTATGAAGAGCAAGGCATTTCCATGGATCGCGGTTACATCTTGGTCGACAACAAGTGCCGCACCAATGTTCCTGGAATCTGGGCTGTTGGCGATCTCATTCCGACTTTGCAGTTGGCGCACGTTGGATTCGCCGAAGGTATTTTGGTTGCCGAAGAGATCTTCGGACTCAACCCACGACCTATCAATTACGACGGTGTCCCCCGCGTTACCTATTCCGAGCCAGAGGTCGCCTCTGTCGGCTTGACCACTGCTATCGCAAAAGAGCGTGGCTACGATGTTGTTGAACTGAGTTATGACCTCGCTGGAAACGGCAAGGCCAACATTCTCAAGACCGCTGGTTCCATCAAACTAGTTGCGCAGAAGAACGGCCCCGTACTCGGAGTTCATATGGTTGGATCTCGAGTCGGCGAACTCCTTGCTGAAGCACAACT
Organism: uncultured Actinomycetes bacterium; assembly: GCA_903827345.1. Lineage (GTDB taxonomy): Bacteria > Actinomycetota > Actinomycetes > Nanopelagicales > Nanopelagicaceae > PALSA-747. The sequence continues at coordinate 6,722 of CAIKID010000194.1, forward strand.
GATTTACAATTGGGAGGCAACGGCGGATGATGTGGCTCCATTGATTCACGCTCATCCAACGCTCTCTGAAGCAATGGGCGAGGCTCATATGGCGCTAGCCGGCAAACCACTGCACGCTCACGGGTAATAGGAGATAACGCGATGACCTTTTCAGTAACTATGCCAGCACTTGGCGAGTCGGTAACAGAAGGCACAGTCACTCGTTGGCTCAAGAACGAGGGCGATCACGTCAACGTTGATGAGCCGCTTCTCGAAGTTTCTACCGACAAGGTAGATACCGAAATCCCATCACCCGTCTCAGGTACCCTGAC
>CAIKID010000195.1 GCA_903827345.1 uncultured Actinomycetes bacterium
CGCAGCGTCATCTTTGATCAATGGTGGATTTCCACCTTTGCTGGGCTGGCGATCTTCTTGGTGGTCTTGGCTTTCAACTCCATCGGTGACGCGCTGCGTGATCACTTCGATCCGCGGAGGTCAAAATAAATGAGTAATGTCTTAGATATTAAAGGGCTCAAAGTTGATTTCATGGCGAAGGAAACCAAAATTTCCTCTCCTATTCGTGGAATCGACCTTTCAATGAGCGCCGGTGAAACGCAAGGTGTTGTTGGCGAAACTGGTTGTGGGAAGTCACTTACGGCACTTGCGATTATGGGAATGCTTCCATCCAATGCGGTGCGAGCTGGTTCAATTTCGCTAGCCGGCGTTGGAGAATTAAACGCGGAGAATATTCAACAGGTTCGTGGAAACAGCATCTCTATGATCTTTCAGAATCCGCATTCAGCCTTCAATCCGGTATTTACGATTGGGCAGCAGCTGCTTTATGTCGCCAAAGCGAAGGGATTTTCCGCCGATGAAGCTCACGCAATTTTCCCAGAACGCTTAAAGCAAGTAGGGCTCGTTGAAATTCCAAGAGTTCTACAGTCATACCCTCACGAACTCTCCGGAGGGATGCTCCAGCGCTGCATGATCGCTATGGCACTTCTCTCAAAGCCAAAATTACTTATTGCCGACGAACCAACTACCGCTCTCGATGCCACAATTGGTGGGCAAGTTTTGACGCTGCTTAAACGACTGCAACGTGAACAGGGCTTTGCCATGCTCTTCATCTCCCATGATGTAACAGCGGTGTCGCGAGTCTCAGATCGCATTGCCGTTCTCTATGCCGGAAGAATTGTCGAGGATGGTGCCACCTCGGATGTTTTGGGAGATCCGCAGCACCCATATACCCAAGGACTACTTGGTGCGATCCCGAGCCGCAATAAGGCAAGAGGAACGCTGGCTGCAATACCTGGAACAGTTCCATCAAATACTTTAGGGATGGTTGGTTGCGCTTTTAAGTCGCGCTGCGGACTCGCGACAGCACGCTGTGACGAAGAGCCCACGCTCTCACCGAATGGAAAAAACTTGGTAGCTTGCTGGGAGGTGAACTCGTGACCGAACCCGTACTTGAAATAATCAACGTCTCCAAAGAGTTCGTCAACGACCGCAATAAACGCGAGATTACGCGCGCCGTTCAAGGCGTTTCCTTCACCATCTCCCCGGGTGAAGTCTTTGGACTAGTTGGAGAATCCGGGTCTGGAAAGACCACGATTGCTCGGTGCGCCTTTGGCATCACCCCTGCCACCGGGGGACAAATTAAACTCTTCGGTCAAGACATTGCTTCTCTTACCTCTACCCAGAGAAAGCTCTCTAGAAAACGTCTGGGGTTTGTATTTCAAGATCCCGTTGCATCGCTCAACCCCAGGATGTCCATCTTTGAGGTTATCTCTGAAGGGTTACTCGGTTCATCTTTAAGTAAAGAGGAGATTCGCGCCAGAGTTGAGTACCTCATCGAGAAGGTTGGTCTCACCAAAGAGCATTTGAATAGGCGGCGCCACGAACTCTCTGGCGGTCAATGCCAAAGAGTCGCAATCGCCAGAGCTCTTGCCTCCGAGCCAGAACTGATCTTGCTGGATGAGCCAACATCCTCTCTCGACCTCTCCGTTCAAGCGCAGATTTTGAACCTCTTGGAGGAGCTAAGGAAAGAATTGAACTTGAGCTACCTGATCATTTCCCACAACCTTGAGGTAATCGCGCATATCAGCGATCGCATGGCGGTCATGAGCCAGGGCAAGATTGTCGAGGCCGGAACTACAGCGCAGATAATGACTGCTCCGAAGCACCAGTTCACCAAGGCTCTCATCAGCGCCTATGAAACCAATGCAAAATCCAATATTCCTGAGGATTTCGACTGGGAAAACTGGCAGTCCGCCCCCACCAATCGATGGGCGTATCAACACGTCAGTGATTTCATTGAAACGCGGGCTATCAATCCGTCTCCAGAGCCAACTTTTTTGAACGATACACCCGCACGTGACCCTCGCATCGATCAGCACAAGGAGTTATTGGAATCTCTCTACACCGACGCACTCGTTGTGATGAATCGAGGCGCCTTAGTCGATGAAAGATATCTCGGCGAGATGAAGGCGAATTCGGTGCATCTTTTGCAATCAGTTTCTATGTCGCTCTTAGGCGTTCTTTACGGTGCTCTCATTGAGCAAAAGAAGATTGATCCCTTTAAGAGCGTTTCAGAATACCTACCGCAGATGTCCACTTCCGGATATGCCAAGGCCACAATTCAAAATCTTCTTGATATGACGGCGGCGGTGGAATTTTCCGAAGATTATGATGATCCACATTCGGAGATATCTCAGCTCGACCGCGCTTCGGGGTGGCGCATTAGTGGTTCGGCAGATGACCTCGGCATCCGAAAGTTCCTGCAAACGGTGAAGCAGATCGGCGTACATGGGCAACAGTTCCAGTATTGCTCTGCAAACACCGACCTCTTAGCTTGGATCGCAGAATCTGCTCTAGGCAAGAGTTACTCCGAAATTCTCAGCGAATACATCTGGCAACCAACTGGGGCAAGCCAGAGCGCCAGCGTCACGGTAGATCACGAAGGCCATGCTCTCGCTAATGGCGGTATCTCAACAACTGCGCGAGATCTGGCCTTGTTCGGTCAAGAAGTTCTCGCAACCTATCTCGGTAAGTCTTCCAGATTGGTATCACAGAGATGGGCGCAGGATACCTTCGGCGGAGCCGACCCAGCCATTCGCTCTGTGGACTATTTGCAAGCCATGCACCCTGGAGGTTCGTACCACAATCAATGGTGGATAACGAACAGTAACCGTCACGAAATATATGCGGTCGGAATCTATGGTCAATATATTTGGATCGATCCGGTTACCGAAACAGTCATAGTTAAGTTTTCGACCCTTCCAACTGCATTGAGTGCGAAGTATTCAGATGAACACATTGCGCTCTTCCGAAAGATCGCTGCGCTATTCTCGTAACTTAGGGCTTTACGCGGGGCAGATTCCACTCGAACTTGATTGAAAGCTCGCGAACTAGCACCACCACAACTCCCCCGATGATTGCCGGGATTGCCTTGTTGATGTGGAACTCGTTGAGCACGATGTAAGTAACCGCGCCGGCTAGCGCTGAAGTGCCGATAGTTTCGCGATGTAGCAGCACTGGTTCGGTCTGCGACAGCACATCTCGCAGTAGCCCGCCCGTGACAGCTCCGGTAATCGCAAGGATCGCGGCGATCACTGGTGTCACATGAAACCCCAACGCGTAGTTGGTGCTCGAAACTGTCGCGACAGCGAGGCCGAAGGTATCCAGCGCCAGCAAGAATCGACCAACTGGTTCCGAACTCTTGCGAAGAATGGTGATTGCAACTGCTGCGAGAACTGCGGCAAAGAGCCACGGGTTAAGTACCCAAGCGGGCTGATGAACTAAGAAAAGGTTGCGGAAAGTTCCGCCGGCCAAGGATGAGACTCCAGCGATCAAGATGATCCCGCCGTAATCCATGCCCTTTGCCGCAGCTAGACGCGAGCCCACGGTGGCGAATGCGAAGGTAGCGATGAGATCGCAGATATTTACGAGAGATGACCACTGCATGGGGTTCTCTCCAGTCTTAGCGCGGAAGTGGTAGCCCCGAAGGGATTCGAACCCTCGTAGCTGACTTGAGAAGCCAGAGTCCTAGGCCACTAGACGACGGGGCCGCGCTATTTAGTTGTCCATCTTTCTTGCTTTCTTAACGTGGTGCGGTGGTGCTGGAGTAAAGCTTTTACTGCGCTGGGGTACCAGGACTCGAACCTAGACACGCTGAACCAGAATCAGCAGGGCTGCCAATTACCCCATACCCCAATTGGCTCAAACAACCCGGCCTTTGCGGGCCAGGAGAGAAGGATAACCTGAAAATCCCCCTCAGGATTACATGGAAGTTAGAGGGAGGCCTTGATCCGCTCCAAACTTTTAGCGGCTCCAAGGAGCTCCATCGATTCGAAGAGGGGTGGAGAGATATGGCTGCCGGTGACCGCGATGCGGACCGCTCCGAAGGCGATACGAGGCTTGAGCCCCAACTCTTCAATCAGGGCGGTGCGGAGCACAGCCTCGATCGAGTCATGAGTCCACTCGGTTAAGCCGGTGAGGCGATCGAGCGATACTTGCAAGACCTTCTTGCTCTGCTCATCGGCAATCTTGGCCACTGAATCGGCGTCGACCGCGAAATCTTTTGTGAATAAGAACTTAAGCATCGGTGGGATTTCTGCAAGGGTCGTGATGCGCTCTTGAATAATAGGAAGAGCCATCTTCACAAGTTCAATCTCATCTGGTGTACCCGTCACGACGCCAGCGCGAGTCAAAAATGGCAGAGACCAATCGAGAAATGCTGCAGGTGTCAATGCGCGAATCTTGTCGCCGTTGATCGCTTCCAACTTCTTCATATCAAAACGCGCTGGGCTGGAGTGCACGCGTTCGACGGTAAAGAGTTCAACGAGTTCTTTCATGGTGACATCTTCGCGATCTTCCCCGGGCGACCAACCAAGCAGTGCCAAGTAATTACAGATTGCTTCGGGAAGATATCCCGCATCGCGATACCAGGCGATAGATACTTCACCATTGCGCTTAGAGAGCTTGGCATTATCTTGGCCCATAACAAAGGGAAGGTGGGCAAAGAGTGGGTAATCCTCTGGGGCAACGCCCATCGCTTGGTAGAC
>CAIKID010000196.1 GCA_903827345.1 uncultured Actinomycetes bacterium
CGTCGGCCGTAAAGCCGTGAATTTCTATCGTTTCAGAAATCGCGTCATCGCGGGTTCATGGACCGGATTTTCCGATAATCCGACTCTAGAAAATGCGCGCGAAGTTTCTGCAGATCTCGTGACATCTTTCTTAACGCCTACAGATGGCGCTGCCGGAGTCGATGAACTTCATATTATTTACACCGAATTTAAATCCATGATTACGCAGACTCCAGTCGCTGCGCAGTTACTTCCACTGAGTTCGCCGCAAGCGGACGAACCACGCGGAGTACTTGCGATGTACGAGTTCGAATCCAGCGCAGAAACAGTTTTGAATGCCCTACTTCCACGATATGTAGAAGCACGAGTATTTAATGCCATGTTGCAATCAGCGGCTTCCGAGCATGCAGCTCGTCGCCGTGCCATGAAATCAGCGACTGACAACGCCGATGACCTAATCAAGTCACTCACCCGACTTGCAAATGCGGCCCGTCAAGCCGAAATTACCCAAGAGATCAGTGAAATTGTCGGCGGCGCAGATGCGCTTGCCTCAGCTAGCGCAGGGAGCGAATAATGTCAGAGACAACTCAGTTGGCAGGAAAGCAAGGTCGCGTGGTCCGAGTAATCGGTCCGGTCGTGGACATTGAATTTCCAGCAGATGCCATGCCATCGATTTTCAACGCATTGACGGTTGATGTCACCCTCTCTGGCGAGAAGCGCATGTTGACCATGGAGGTTGCACAACATATTGGCGACAACGTCATTCGTGCCATCTCGATGCAGCCAACAGACGGAATGGTCCGTGGCGCTGAAGTCACAAACTCTGGTTCGCCAATCATGGTTCCAGTCGGGGATGTCACCAAGGGTCACGTATTCAACACTCTGGGTGAATCTCTTGACGTTCCAACTTCTTCTCTTGATATCAAAGAGCGTTGGCCTATTCACCGTACCGCGCCTGCCTTCGATCAACTTGAGTCAAAGACCGAGATGTTCGAGACCGGTATTAAAGTTATTGATCTCCTGACCCCATATGTAAAGGGCGGAAAGATTGGCCTCTTCGGCGGCGCCGGAGTGGGCAAGACCGTTTTGATTCAAGAGATGATCTATCGCGTAGCGGAAAACTTCGGTGGAGTATCTGTATTCGCCGGTGTTGGTGAGCGTACCCGCGAAGGTAACGATCTCTTCCTAGAAATGACCGAAACTGGCGTTATCAATAAGACTGCATTGGTCTTCGGCCAGATGGATGAACCACCTGGGACGCGTCTGCGCGTTGCGCTTTCTGCTCTGACCATGGCGGAATATTTCCGCGATGTACAGAACCAAGATGTGCTCCTTTTCATCGACAATATCTTCCGCTTTACCCAAGCTGGTTCTGAAGTATCAACGCTGCTTGGCCGTATGCCATCAGCTGTGGGATATCAGCCAACACTGGCCGATGAGATGGGTCAGCTCCAAGAGCGAATCACATCAACCCGTGGTCACTCGATCACATCGATGCAGGCTATTTACGTTCCTGCCGATGACATCACCGACCCGGCTCCGCACACAACGTTCGCGCACCTAGATGCAACAACAGTTCTCTCCCGTCCGATCTCTGAGCTTGGTATTTACCCAGCAGTGGATCCTCTGGACTCAACATCGCGCATCTTGGATCCGCGTTATATCGGTGAGCACCACTTCCGTGTTGCAAACCGCGTAAAGCAGATCTTGCAGCGTTACAAGGATCTACAGGACATCATCGCCATCCTTGGTATTGATGAATTGTCTGAAGAAGATCGCATCTTGGTTGGACGCGCCCGTCGTATCCAGCGCTTCTTGTCACAGAACACCTTCGTCGCAAAGGTATTCACCGGACTCGATGGATCATTCGTTCCGCTTTCAGAGACCATCGAAGCTTTTGAAGCACTTGCTGATGGAAAGTACGACCACGTTCCAGAGCAGGCCTTCTTCATGTGCGGTGGACTTGCCGATGTAGAGCGTCGTGCAGCTGAGTTGGCTCAAGGCTAATTCATGGCTAACTCAAAACTAACCGTCGAAGTAGTCTCACCCGAAAGACGTATCTGGTCGGGTGAGGCAACTTTGGTATCGGCTCGCACCTTGGATGGAGATCTCGGAATTCTGGCCGATCACATCTCATTGCTCGGTGTGCTGGTTCCAGGCGTTGTAAGCATTAAGACAGCAGATGGATCTGTCGTTGAGTTTGATATGGCTGGTGGATTTCTATCGGTAAATAAGAATCAAGTTGCGATTTTAGGGCAAGAAACCGTTAAATAATTGTGACATCTGCGCCAAGTGCGCGCAGATCGGCGGCAAAATTCGGATATCCGCGTTCGATATGGAACGCATCTTCCACAATCGTTATCCCATCGGCGACCAGCGCAGCCAAAACTAATCCAGCCCCCGCTCTGATATCGGTCGCCAAAACAGGTGCACCGGAGAGCAGTGGAATACCTGAAATTGCGGCGTGATGGCCATCTACGGTGATATTTGCACCGAGTCGGCGTAACTCGTTGACGAA
>CAIKID010000197.1 GCA_903827345.1 uncultured Actinomycetes bacterium
CAACTTCTGTAAATGCCAGCGACATCGGTAATAAACAGCACTTCATCGGCGCCTAAGGCACCCGCGATAGAGCCCGCTGCAATATCGCCATTGATGTTGAGCGCCTGTCCATCGGACTGCACTGAAGCCGGAGAGACGATCGGAAGATATCCATTGTCGAGCAGCATAGTCAGGAAGGTGGGGTCTGCATGCTCGGCTTCACCAACAAGACCGATATCAATTGCCTCGCCATTTACAAACGGCCGATACTTTCTTGCGCGCAAGGTATTGCCATCCCCAGTAGAGATACCTACGGCATTTACCCCGTGGGCGATGAATCTATTTGTGAGATCTCTTAAGACGCTTCCAGAAAGTGTACGTTGCACAACATCCATTACCTCTGGCGTAGTTACGCGATACCCAGCAGACATAGTTGTTGGAATCTGATGAAACTTTAGTTCGGCATCAATGGCGGGACCGCCGCCGTGCACAAGAACCACTTTGCCACCCGCCATATGAAAAGCGGAGATGGCAGCGATGATTAAGTCGTTGGTTTCGGCGCTTTCGAGAACATGGCCGCCGTACTTGATAACAATCATGATCCGATCCCTACAGCAGATAGCCCGGAATTCTCGGCGATACCCACGACGAGGTTGGCATTTTGAATTGCCTGTGAAGCCGCACCCTTACCCAAGTTATCCATGGCGGCGGAAACAATGAGGCGATCAGTATGGGAATCGACAGCCACTTGAATTTGCACGCTATTAGATCCGAGTACTGCGGAAGTCTTCGGCAGGGCATCTCCCCCTAGCACGGTGACAAACTCTTCATCTGCGAAGTATGCGCGATAGATCTCTTGTGCCTCCAGAGTACTCATAGGACTTGTCAGCTTTGAGGTAACCGTGGCAAGAATGCCGCGTGGCATCGGCGCCAAAATTGGCGTGAATGAGATTTTCACGAACCCGCCGGCGACAATTCCCAGCGTCTCTTCTATCTCCGGAGTGTGCTGATGAACGCCCCCAAATTTGTATGAAGTGAGAGATCCCATAACTTCACTTCCGAGCAAAGTTGTACTTGCTTTTCGACCTGCGCCTGTCGTTCCAGAAGCGGCAACAACAACGATATCTCCAGCATCGATCATTCCGTGTACGAGCGCAGGTGTGGCAGCTACGGCAATCGCCGTTGCATAACACCCAGGGTTGGCCACTCGTGTGGATTGTGCAATCTTCTCTCGTTGTCCTGCGATCTCAGGTAACCCATATACCCACGAACCGGCGTAAGGGCCGCCATAATATTTCTCCCAAGCGGCAGGTGAATTCAATCTAAAGTCGGCACCGAGATCGATCACCTTAATTTCCGGAGCGAGCGATGCAATTAGCTTTGCTGACTCGCCGTGAGGCAGCGCGAAAAAGATGAGTTCACACTCGTTCATACGAGAAACTTGCGTCGCCTCGAAGGCGCGTCCCGTAAATGTCACGAGATGAGGATGAACTTCTGTAATCAAGGAGCCGGCCTGCGAACCAGCCGCTATGTATTCGATGTTAAAGAACGGATGCCGGTCCAATAAGCGTAGAAGCTCTCCACCTGAATAGCCGCTCGCGCCTACTATGCCAATTTTCATGGTGAGAGTCTAGAAGAGAATGTATAAATATGCAAAGTTATGCATATTTATGCGCGAACGATTGCTCCACATTCTTTGGTGGCAGAGGCGACGGCCAACTCACGATATCCAGAGACCTCATCAGCCGTCAGCGTTCTATCAGCAGCGCGGAAGGTGAGCGTAAAAGCCAGTGAAACTCTGTCATCCCCCAGGTCTTCATAGCGATCAAAGAGGGTGATGGACTCTAGGAGAGATCCAGCTCCAGCCACCAGCGCTGCTTCAACCTTAGATGCGGGAATGGAGCTATCGACAATCAGGGATACATCCTGCGTAGCGGCAGGCATCGTGTAAATCGGCTTCGCACTCTTTGATGGAACGACTGGTAGCTCAGAGAGAATGACGGCAAATGCACAACTGCGCGGCGGGAGGCCCAACGCTTCGAGGACCCGAGGGTGCAATTCTCCGGCGTGCGCCACAGCTTTGCCTGCTACCTGAATCTCTGCGCAGCGGCCTGGATGCCAAGGAGCCAAATCTGATTGAACAATAACACCGGTGTTGCCGGTTAGCTCAATGATCGAAAGCGCCATCTGGGTTGCATCTGACCAATCAAATGCCCGACCTTTACCCCACCAGCCATCTCGATCGAGCGATCCAACAACGACCGACCCAACAAAGAGAGGTTGAGGTGGAACGCTGGCATATATTTCGGCAATCGTCTCGGCGCTCGGGCGTGAGGTAGTTGGTACGGGAGAGACATGAGCCAACTTCGTTACATCGCGAAAGACGGATCCGATTTCAAAGATTGCACACTCTTTAGCGCCGCGACCTAAGTTGCGCTTCGCTGTTTCTAGCAAACCTGGCAAGAGGTGTGTGCGGAGTAGTGGAGCTTGGTCTGACATTGGATTTGCTAATTTGAAACTGGCGGCGCGCGCTCCTGTGAAACCCAAAATTTCAACCATCTCTTGATTCACAAAGGGATAGTTGTAGACCTCGGAGAA
>CAIKID010000198.1 GCA_903827345.1 uncultured Actinomycetes bacterium
CTTTGTCACCGGTCGCTCTGGATCTGGTAAATCTTCAATCATCAATGCACTGCTCGGCTTTTTGCCGTACTCAGGAGAGCTGCTGTTGAACGGGCAGAAATTGCTTCCAGCCGATATGCATCTAATTTCAACGCTACTGCAAGACGACTACTTATTTGGAACTTCTATTCGGGAGAATCTAAAGATAGGAAGACCCGAGGCGACGGACGATGAACTACGAGAAGTACTGGATCTGGTAGAACTCCACCAATTTGTCGAGGAGCTCCCAGAAGAACTCGACACCATGATTGGATCCATGGGCTACAACTTCTCCGGTGGAGAGAAGCAACGACTCAAATTGGCTCGCTTCTTGCTACGTGATACTCCCATATTCATTCTCGATGAACCCTACGAGTTCCTGGACGCCGAAATGGTGGAGCGAATTTCTCAGAAAGTGGCGCTAAGACTTTCCGACCGCGTCGTGATTCTTGTTTCACATCTCCCCCTGGCAATAAGTTCGATCTCCTTTTCTCTTTCTTAACCACTAATGTTTTCCCATGACAATGACGCGCACCCTTGGTCCTTTTGAAGTAACCGCAGTAGGCCTGGGGTGCATGCCCCTTTCTATGGCGACCGATCGCAACAAGTGGATTCTCGATGACCGCGACTATGCAATCAGTGTGATTCACGCGGCGCTCGATGCCGGCGTGCAATTGCTTGATACAGCTGATATTTACGCTCCCGCGTGGAACCAAATGGGACACAATGAAGTCTTGGTGGGCGAAGCTTTTAGGACATGGAATGCATCTCCAGAACGCAAAGCCAAGATTGTTATCGCTTCAAAAGGTGGAATTACCAGAGCCAAGGGCGATAACTGGTGGGGTGAACCGGGGCGCAATGCAACCAAGCATTATTTGTATCGCGCAGTCGAAGCTTCCGCTGCGAAGATGGGACTTGCAAAGATTCCACTCTGGCAACATCATCGTCTAGATACCTCAATCACCTTTGAAGAGCAGTTCGAGAATGTTTTATCCCTGAAAGATCATGGATATGTCGAAGCAATTGGCTTGAGCAATGTAAATGCCGCTCAACTGCGCCGAGCTATTGCAATCGGCGGAACACCGTCGCAAGGTGGAATCGTCTCGGTGCAAAATGAATACAGTCCGCGTTACAGGTTATCAACCGAAGTCATTGATATCTGTACTGAATTCGGAATTGCTTTCTTGCCTTGGTCCCCACTTGGTGGAGGATCTAACTTCGAGAAGATTGCGACTGGAGAATTCGGGGCGTTTGATCGAATTGCAAAAGCGAAGGGTGTCTCTGCCTACGCCCTGACAGTTGCATGGCATCTCTCGCAGTTCCCAACTTCTATCCCAATTCCTGGAGCATCTAAAGCTGCTTCAATTTTGGATTCACTCACCGGAGCTAGTATTCAACTTAGCGCGGCCGAGATCGCCGAACTCAATGCCAGTTGCCCACCTGATGGACCGATCGAGGGCGAACTAGTCGATCAACCCGCATTTCGCGACTGAGTTATTCAGTAGGGTACTTAACGCCAATCTGACCACGGAGCGTGTCTAGCACTTCCATGATTTTGACGCTCTCGGTTACGCTCAAAATTGGGCTTTCAATAAGCCCTGCTGCTACGCACATCTCTAAATGCAGACCTTGATACTGCCGGCCAATGCCCTTTATCTTCTCGTCATA
>CAIKID010000199.1 GCA_903827345.1 uncultured Actinomycetes bacterium
TATGAGATCACTCATCGTCGTTATTTTGAATGCGCGTTCTTCGCCCGCGATGACTTTTACATCAACGCCGCGATCTTCGACAAGCCCGGCATCATCGGTTACATCATCTGGCGATGAATGGGCCTTCATTAATAACTTGCGAGTAAAACCTTGCGGAGTTTGAATAGCTCGTAACTTAGAGCGCGTTGGTGTCTTAGTCACATAGTTATCTCTATCCACGCGTTTGATGGTGTCAGTAACTGCGAGACCAGGAACTACAGCTCGCTCACCTGCACGAAGTGAATCAACTATGCGCATTGCCAAGTCGGTTGATGCTAATGCGCGCGCGGCATCATGAACGAGTATGTAATCATTCTCTTTTCCGACAAACTCCAAGGCCAACTTAACGCTCAATGTTCGGGTCGCACCGCCTGTTACAACTGTAATCTCGGTACCTAAGAGTTCTTGAAATTCTGCTTCGTAGCCAGCAGGAGCCGCCACGATAATTTGATTGGCGATGGGCGCCATGTTTGCAACGGCGTGTTCAATCAGAGTTTTTCCAGCAAGTTGTACGAGAGCCTTAGGTATTTTGGCGCCTAAGCGCTCACCACTGCCGCCAGCAGGAATGATGACGGCAACTAAATCAGTCACGGGGCTAGCTTTAGGAAGCTAGAACCTCATCGAGGATTACGCCAGCTTTCTCTTCATCGGTTCGCTCAGCGAGCGCAAGTTCAGAGATCAAGATCTGCTTTGCCTTTGAGAGCATGCGCTTCTCACCGGCAGAGAGTCCGCGATCGAGATCGCGGCGATAAAGGTCACGAACAACTTCCGCTACCTTGATGACATCACCAGAGGCCAATTTTTCAACGTTTGCCTTGTAGCGACGAGACCAGTTTGTTGGCTCCTCGGTATATGGCTGACGCAGGACATTGAAGACTCGGTCCAGACCGGCAGAGTCAACGACATCGCGGACACCCACGAGGTCAATATTCTCGGCTGGAACGCGGACTGTCAGGTCACCCTGAGCCACCTTCAAAACCAGATAAATCTTATCTTCGCCTTTTATAGTCCGGGTCTCAATCGCTTCAATGAGAGCCGCTCCGTGATGGGGATATACAACGGTTTCGCCGACCTTAAATGACATTAAATGGGCTCCTTGGGATTAGACGCCAATTGTACCAGCGACTTGGGTCACAGAAAAATGGCCATATAAGCCCTGTATTCTTCCGCCATGATCAAGAAGACCGCAGGCGTAGCCACCATCCTGATTAGCGTCCTCGCCCTCACCGGCTGTGGCGCCAGTGGAGCCCAGGCCCCAACCCGCAATATCAAGCAGGTTACCGATGGCGTCGAAGCTCAGAGCGGTTCTATCTATATTCGCGATGTATTACTCGTTACACAGCCTGATGGAAGCGCCACCCTCGTTGGAACATTTATCAACGAAGAGGCAACGAGCGATGCGCTCACGGGAATATCAGTCGCTGGAATTAAGGCAACTCTCTCTGCCCCATCATTTGATCTCGTTCAAAACACGCCAGTGATCTTCTCTGGTGACTCTGCAAATGCAACGGGCGTCGTACCAGGTTTGACCACAGCCCCAGGCAATCGTGTTGATGTTGTTGTCACATTTGCACACGCTGCACCAGTGACGCTCAGCGCGATGGTTCGCGCCAAGGCTGATTACCTTGCTGGTGTTGGTGCAACACCAGCACCCACCAAATAATTAACCTTCGAACTTATAACCGAGTCCACGTATTGTCTGAATAAAGACTGGATTACCAGGATCTGTTTCGATCTTGGCGCGCAATCGCTTCACGTGAACGTCAAGAGTTTTGGTATCCCCAAAGTAATCGCTGCCCCACACACGGTCAATCAATTGCGAACGAGTTAACACACGCCCACTATTGCGGACTAAAAATTCTAGAAGTTCGAACTCTTTAAGTGGGAGCGGTTGCGGTGTTCCGTTAACTGTGACCAGGTGGCGTTCAACATCAATTCTAACCGGGCCTGCAGTAAGTAAACCATCTGTAGAGACATCTTCTTCGCCACGGCGACGCAACACTGCGCGGATACGAGCGACGAGTTCGCGAGTGGAATAAGGCTTCGTTACATAGTCGTCGGCGCCGAGTTCAAGTCCTACGACCTTATCAACTTCAGTATCTTTCGCGGTCAACATA
>CAIKID010000200.1 GCA_903827345.1 uncultured Actinomycetes bacterium
CCTTCCATCAAAATTCGATCGGCGAAAGTTCCGCTATCGCCTTCATCTGCGTTGCAACAAATATATTTAACTTCGCCCGTGGTTTCTAAAACTGTCTTCCACTTGATGCCGGCAGGAAAACCTGCGCCACCTCTGCCGCGCAACCCAGATTCAGTTACCTCTGCAACTATCTGCTCACCGCTCATAGCGAGAGCGCGCTGCAGACCAACCCAGCCGCCATGTGCTTGATAGTCACTGATGGAGAGTGGATCTACGATGCCCACGCGTTTAAAAGTTATACGGTCTTGCTGGGCCAGCCAGGGCAGATCTGCGACGATGCCTAGGCTGAGTGCATGCGAACCACCGCTCAAAAATTGCGCCTTGAAGAGCGCAGCTACATCTGCGACTTGTACTGGACCATAACCAATTCGATCATCGCCAACCTGCACTTCTACAAGTGGCTCTAACCAGAGAGCGCCGCGCGTTCCATTGCGAATAATTTCGATATCAATTTTGGAATCATTGGCGAGACGAGAAATTTCGCGGGCAACCTCATCAGCCCCGACAGAGACAGCCGCGCTATCTCCTGGGATGTATATCTTTATAGAACTCATTTGAGCCCCTCGGCAACCTTTGCAACCGTGGCGCGACCTATGAGTTTTCCATTCACCATTACCGCCGGTCCGAGAGCGCAGTTTCCAAAGCAGAAAGCGTCACAAACTTCCTCTTTGTAAGCAGCCTTCAGCGCCTTCTCGAGTTCACGAGAGCCGACCGCCTGACAGGCTTCGGCTACGCAGATCTTAATTTCATTCGGTAGAGCCGGTGTCGTACGCAGGTCGTGATAGAAAGTTAAAACTCCGTGCACATCAGCCCTGGATACATTGTAGGTGGTCGCTATCAGCGCGACGGCTTCAGATGGAACATACCCAAACTCCCCTTGAATTGCCTGCAGGGCAATTAAAACTGGACCTGGCTCAGCGCGCAGTGGCTCCAAGAGAGCCGTAGCAACGTCAATTGACCAAGGTGAGTGTGTCATTTAGAACAATCCAACTACCTTGCCATCGATGTAGTCAATGCGTTCACTGGAAGGAACCTTTGGTAGGCCTGGCATAGTCATGATCTCTCCACAAACAATCACGATGAACTGTGCTCCTGCAGATAAGCGAACTTCGCGGATATTGAGTACGTGGCCGGTTGGTGCACCCCGCAGCGCCGCATCGGTTGAGAATGAGTACTGGGTTTTCGCGATACAAATTGGAAATTCGCCATATCCCGACTCTTGCAATTCTTTCAATTTATTGCGGACCTTAGCGTCGGCACTAACCTCGCTGGCACCGTAGATCTTGGTGGCTACAGAATTAATCTTCTCCCAAAGCGTTGCGCTAGCTTCGTACACAAAGGTCATCTGCTTGGGATCTTCGCAGAGTTCAACGACTTCACGCGCTAAGTCAGTAGCTCCTGCACCGCCATCGGCCCAGTGTGTAGCAAGGACAACCTTGACACCCATGGCCTCTACCTTCTTGCGGAGCAGAGCGACTTCGGCATCGGTATCACTCGTAAAGTGATTGATTCCGACAACCAAGGGCAGGTTGTATACGTCGCGAATATTCTTAATATGTCGCTCGACGTTGACCATTCCCGCTTCGAGCGCCGCCAGATTCTCCTCGGTGATTGTTTTGAGATCGGCACCGCCGTGATATTTGATTGCTCTAATCGTGGCAACGAGGACACAGGCAGAAGGGCGGAGCCCAGATTTGCGACACTTGATATCGATAAATTTCTCGGCGCCGAGATCGGCCCCAAATCCAGCTTCGGTCACAACATAATCTGCCAACTTCATCGCCGATGTTGTGGCGATAACAGAGTTGCACCCATGGGCGATATTTGCGAAGGGTCCGCCATGAATAAAGGCTGGCGTGTTCTCTAGGGTCTGCACCAAATTAGGTTTGAAGGCATCCTTCAAGATAACCGTCATAGCGCCTTGTGCATTGACATCTCGAGCGCAGACCGGCTTCTTATCTTTGGTGTAGCCAACAACAATGTTGCTGATGCGTTCTTTGAGATCTTCTATCGATGTGGCTAAGCAGAAGATAGCCATGATTTCTGAAGCAACAACGATGTCAAAACCATCATTGCGAGGAAAACCATTTCCTACTCCACCGAGCGATACAACAATCTCGCGAAGTGCACGATCGTTCATGTCGACTACGCGCTTCCAGGTAATTCGACGGACATCAATATCCAAGGTATTGCCATGGTGAATGTGATTATCAACGAGAGCAGCCAAGAGATTATTGGCTAGCGCGATTGCTCCAA
>CAIKID010000201.1 GCA_903827345.1 uncultured Actinomycetes bacterium
GCCCTGCGCCTCTATTTGGCGGAGAAGCGGAAGGTAGACCTATTTATTCTCGATGGTGAGGCGGTTCCGGAGGGCGGATTGGGCTTAGCCCATGCGCTTAAGGACGAGATTATTGGCTGCCCACCGATTATGGTCATTATTCAACGCCCCCAAGATAGTTGGCTGGCCAAATGGTCTGGCGCGGAAGCGGTTATCTCCCATCCCATCGACCCATTTACCCTGGGTTCTAAGGTCGCAGAGCTTCTTAAATAGCCTCATGAGATATAGCGATCTGAGAAATTGTGACTGTCAGCACACCTCCTATTCTTACGGCTTTTGCGGCCGTAAACTCACGGCATGAATCCTTACGTTCCGATTCTTGCCATCGGCGGGATTGGCTTCGGATTCGCTGCAATCTCTGTTCTAGCGGCGGCCGTTACCGGCCCCAAGCGCTACAACCGTGCCAAGGCAGAGGCTTATGAGTGTGGAATCCAACCATCACCCGTAGCGGCAGGCGGCGGACGCTTTCCGGTTAAGTACTTTCTTACCGCCATGCTCTTCATCGTCTTTGATATCGAAATCGTCTTCTTATATCCGTGGGCGGTCTCCTTCAATCAACTTGGCCTCTTTGGACTCGTCGAAATGGTGATCTTCATACTTACAGTGTTCGTCGCTTATGCATATGTATGGCGTCGCGGCGGATTGGAATGGGACTAAAAAGATGGGTCTAGAAGAGCAATTACCCGCGGGCTTCGCGCTCACCACCGTCGAAGGACTTGCAGGTTATATGCGCAAGAGCTCGCTTTGGCCAGTAACTTTTGGCTTGGCTTGCTGTGCCATTGAGATGATGGCAGCAGGTGGTGGTCGCTATGACCTCGCCCGTTTTGGAATGGAAGTATTTAGACCATCACCTCGCCAAGCAGATTTAATGATTGTCGCAGGACGTGTTTCACAGAAGATGGCTCCCGTTGTTCGCCAAATTTATGATCAAATGCCTGGCCCGAAGTGGGTTCTTTCGATGGGCGCCTGCGCCTCATCTGGCGGAATGTTTAATAATTATGCGATCGTGCAAGGCGTTGATCACATAATTCCTGTTGATATTTATCTACCTGGTTGCCCTCCTCGCCCGGAAATGTTGATGGATGCCATTCTTAAATTGCACGAGCAGATCAGCAATACCAAGTTGGGTGCTAATCGCGAGGCGATCATTCGTGAGGTGGAAGCCGCTGCGCTCGCTTCTAAGCCGACCTTCCAAATTCAAGGGCTGTTAAAATCATGACCACCGATCACGGATCATTTGGAGTTAAAGGAACTGGCGATACTTCAGGTTTCGGTGGGTTAGTTCGCAAGAGTCAGAATTCGGCTTCAACGGAGCGTCCCTACGGTGGCTACTTCGATGAGATGGTCGATGAACTTGAGCGTGCTTATCCAGAGTTCAACGAAGACATTGAGCGCGTAGTTGTAGATCGTGGCGAGCTGACCCTTCATGTTAAAGCAGCACGCCTATTTCAGGTCGCCCAGGTCCTTCGCGATAATCCAGTTCTCCGCTTCGAAATGTGTCTCGGAGTCAATGGCGTTCATTATCCAGCCGATAAAGATCGCGAGCTGCACTGCGTTTATCCGTTCTTATCAATGACATTCAATCGGCGAATTCGTCTGGAAGTCAGCGTTCCAGATAGCAACCCGCATCTTCCTTCACTCGTTGAGTTGTGGGGCGGAAATAACTGGCACGAGCGCGAGACATTCGATATGTTCGGAATTATTTTTGATGGTCATCCCGGTCTTACGCGCATCTTGATGCCCGATGACTGGATCGGTCACCCACAACGTAAGGATTACCCACTCGGCGGAATACCTGTTGAGTACAAGGGTGCAACAGTTCCACCTCCATCAGAGCGTAGGTCTTACCGATGACAACTCACGATCCATACGCATCATCGCGCGAGACCACAGAGGGTCGCGTTTATTCCGTTACTGGAAGTGATTGGGACTCTCTTGTAACCGAAATTGGTGCAACGAAGGAAGAGCGCGTTGTCGTCAACATGGGTCCGCAACATCCATCTACACATGGAGTGCTTCGACTCATCTTGGAACTTGAAGGCGAGACCGTTACAGAAGCGCGCGCCGGCATCGGATATCTGCATACCGGTATCGAAAAGAACGCCGAATATCGCACCTGGACGCAAGGAACTACCTTTGTTACCCGCATGGATTACTTGTCCCCGATTTTTAATGAGACCGTTTTCTGCCTCGGTGTTGAAAAACTTCTCGGAGTAACTGATCAGATTCCAGAACGCGCCAGCGTTATTCGTGTGATGATGATGGAGTTCAATCGAATCTCTTCTCACATGGTTGCTCTTGGAACCGGAGCGCTAGAACTGGGCGCGCTCACCCCGATGCTCTTTGCATTCCGCGAGCGGGAAAAAGTTCTCGATATCTTTGAATTAATATCTGGGCTCCGCATGAATATGGCCTATGTCCGTCCCGGTGGAGTTTCGCAAGATCTTCCCGATGGCGCACTCACCAAGATCCGCGAGACGGTGAAAGAACTTCGGCAGAACTTTAAAGATAATGCCAAGCTCTTGATCGGTAACACCATCTGGATGAAACGTACCCAAGGTGTTGGTTATCTCGATTTGGCGGGCTGCATCACTCTAGGTATCACTGGCCCAATTCTCCGCGCTACAGGCTTACCTTGGGACCTGCGTAAATCTGAACCATATTGCGGTTATGAAGATTACGATTTTGATGTCATAACCAATGATGGTTGCGATACCTACGGACGTTTCTTGATCAAGATGGAAGAGCTCGAGCAATCTCTGCGCATCATCGAGCAGTGCGTTGTCAGACTTGAGAAATCAACGGGAGCGCCCGTCGTTATTGATGACAAGAAGATCGGTTCTCCTGCCGATCTCACAGTTGGACCAGATGGAATGGGTAATTCCGAGGAGCACATCGCTCACATCATGGGTCAATCTATGGAAGCGCTCATTCACCACTTCAAAATTTCCACCGAAGGATTCCGAGTTCCGGCTGGACAGGTTTATTCGGCCATCGAATCTCCTAAGGGCGAAGTTGGAGTCCACTTGGTATCCGATGGTGGAACTCACCCCTACCGCCTGCACTTCCGCGAGCCATCATTTAATAATCTGCAATCTCTATCTGCAATGTGCGAAGGCAGCATGATCGCCGATGTCGTTGCAGCTGTTGCTTCAATAGATCCAGTGATGGGTGGGGTTGACCGCTAATGTCCTTTACCAATGAAGAACTCGCTGTGATGGATTCCATCATTGCCCGTTATCCCAAGAGCCGTTCGGCAATCATGCCGCTTTTGCATTACGTGCAATCAATTGACGGTTATGTAACTCCACGCGGAATTGAAACCATTGCCGAAAAATTGAACTTGGCAACCGCGGAAGTTACTGCTGTCTCAACTTTCTATACGCAATACAAGAGCGAACCGGTCGGTGAATATCACGTCGGAATTTGTACCAATACCTTGTGCGCCATTATGGGTGGAGATGCAATTTACGAATCAGTCTGCGATCGTCTTGGAATTAAGA
>CAIKID010000202.1 GCA_903827345.1 uncultured Actinomycetes bacterium
GGATAGCTCTAAATGCTGATAGCGAAAACCTTAAGTACTTTCCCCGGGTCTACTCTGCAGAAGAGTCATTAGCGAGTTACCTGCGTCTTCGAGATTTACTCGCAAACGATGAGTTTGGTCTCTGGGCTGCGGAAGAGAGATCCTCTGGCGAATTTATGGGATTCGTTGGACTAGCTAAACAAGATATCCCTGGCATTGCCTTCATGCCCTGCCACGAAATTGGATGGCGCTTAGATAAGAAATATTGGGGAAAGGGTTACGCTACCGAAGCGGCAAAAGTGGTTCTTGATTACGGATTGAACGATCTGGGCTTAAACGAAATTTTCTCCTTTACTGCAGAACAGAATCTGCCTTCTATAAACGTCATGAAGAAGATTGGGTTGCGAGAACGCCCAGAACTGGATTTTGCACATCCGCGGATCGATGATGCCAATCCCGTTAAATGGCATATTGTGTATTCCACATGAAATCTCGGGCGCTGATACTTATCCTTTTAACATTCGCATTAACGAGTGCAGAAGTGTCCCAAGCGGCGACGGTGCTATTTCAGGGAAATCGCCCCTTCAATCTCTTCGTGCCGACTACCTATTCTTCCGGGGTACCTGCCCCGCTCGTAGTTGCCCTATCCGGATACAACCAAACCGGTGCCCAATTCGAAAAATATCTCAATTTAACGCCGGTGGCGCAGGCAGATGGCTTCCTCTATGTGCACCCTGATGGATCAAAAGATTCACATGGAATTCGATTTTGGAATGGAACGCCAGAGTGCTGCAATTTTTACAGCCCCAAGGTTGATGATGTTGCCTACATTATGAGCATTATCGCTGCGGTTTCGGCGCAATACGCGGTCGACGCCAATCGTATTTACATCATTGGAAATTCCAATGGTGGGTTTTTAGCAAATGCGTTGGCCTGCAAGCATGCAGATCAAATCGCAGCTGTTGTAAATATTGCAGGGGGTAGCTACACAAATGCTGCGGCTTGTAAGCCCAGTGTGCCTGTTAGTGTTCTGGAAATTTGGGGAACAAAAGATGAGACTTTCAAGATCAATCACATCTTAGGAAGACCAATTCCAGGTGCCGTTAAAATCTTTAATATGTGGGGAGATATAAATCGATGTTCTCTCCCTTCAATTACTTCGCCGGTTAAATTGGATCTCGATGTAAAGGTGCCTGGCCTCGAGACTACTGTTATGCAATTTCAGGGCTGCCTTGGGGCAACCGCTATTGATTTTTGGAAGATAGCAGGGGCAGGCCATGCGCCGACGATTTCAAAAGAGTTCAATAACCAAATGATGGAATGGCTCCTAACTCACGCGAAAGTCTCAACTAACTAGATAGGAGTCTCAGGTGAAATTAACCATTTAAAGTATGGGTTAAGTGAGTTTCACAGAGATAACACAGCGTGGGTAATGTAAAATCCCTCCATGTTAGCGGCGCCAGTTTCAATAGAACTCAGGGTGATCGCCCTGTGAATCGCGCTGATGTCACGACTCGATCGGCCAGCCTCATCTTGGGACTGGGACTTGGGGTCACCCTCGGTCTATATCTGATCACAACCACCGCTCACGATTGGCTCTGGCCATATCCGGTAATAATGTCGGCCTCGCGATTGTGTGCAATGGTCGGTACATATTTTGCCCTGGTAGGTCTTGTGATGACCTCTCGCATCGCATGGATCGAACGAGCTGTCGGCCACGATCGTCTGGTTTATTGGCATCGCAGACTCGGTCCATACACGCTTTTTTTAATCGGCTTTCATGTCCTCTTCGTAGCGATTGCATATGCTGGTGGGGACGGTTCGCGTGTCGGCGGAGAATTGTGGAAGTTCACCACGACATATGTCTGGATGATGCCAGCCGTTCTAGGATTTATTTTCTTTATTGTTGCCGGCATCTCTTCATATAAAAAGGTAAGAAAGAAATTGTCTTACGAGACTTGGTGGACGATACATCTTTATACCTATCTGGCAATTGCTTTGAGTTTCATGCATCAAATTCGCACTGGACCAATGTTTATGGGACACCCATTAAGTAAATGGTATTGGGAGGGCTTATACATTCTGGTCGCCTTTACCATTCTCTTCTGGCGCTTTGTAATTCCCTTCTTCCGCTTCTTCCGGCATGACCTGCGGGTTTACAGACTGGTCGACGAAGGTTCAGGGATGGTCTCTGTCGTTATGCGTGGGCGAAACCTCGATCGGATGAAGGCCGAAGGTGGCCAGTTCTTTAGCTGGCGATTTATGATTCCCGGCCACCGCTGGGTCTCGCATCCTTATTCCCTCTCGGCTGCACCAACCAAGACCGAATTTAAGATCACCGTTAAAAATTTGGGTGATGGATCAAGCGCAGTGCGCGATCTTCGACCAGGTACTCGAGTATTTTTCGAAGGTCCATATGGAATCTTCACCGCTGGAAAGGTAACGCGAGGACTAGGGCATGCAGTGCTCATCGGCGGGGGAGTAGGAATTGCGCCTCTCATCGCCATTATGGATGCCTTCGATGACTCTATCGATGTCGATGTTCTCGTCCGCGTATCATCGGAGCAAGAGATCGTGCTCAATCGTGAATTAGATGATCTTGCCAAAAAGCGTGGCGCCACTGTGCATTACCTCGTTGGTTCGCGAAAGAGCCACCCCATGACTGCCAAGCAGATCATGCGCTATGTGCCAGATTTTCGTTTTTGCGATGTATATGTTTGCGGTCCAACGGCTATGGTGGAGGCAGTGCGATCGGCGGCAACGGCGTGTGGTATTCCTCGGGAGCGTTTCCATACAGAAATTTTCGAGTTTCATGCTACTTAATACTTCGAGTGAAAGAGTGGTTCAATTATGGGCGTAGCGAAGGCCTCATTGATCGTGGTCGGAACAGTAGCCGGGTTAGGTGGCGTACTGGCCTATCAACCACCTCATCAAACTCTTACTCTCAGTGGCGGCGGACTTGGCGGTGGCCTCAAAGGTTTGGGTGGAGGTACTCCAACCCCATCAGATACGCCAACACCTGCCCCATCAGATACGGCGACCCCCACCCCTACTCCAACAGATACGCCAACACCTACCCCTAAACCCAAGAAGACGAAAGTTCCGAGCGGCACCACAACAACTCCAGCTGCTCCAAAACCTGTGCCAAGCAAGAAGCCCAAGCCGACGCTGGTGAATGGAACCTTTGATGGCTCAACATCTAAAACGGTCTACGGCGATGTGCAAATTTCAATCGTGGTCAAGAACTCTAAAATCGTTGGGGTAAATATCCTCAAGATTCCTACAGGAACACCTACTGATATTTCGATTAATGCCAATGCCTTACCACTTTTGCGCCAGGAGACCCTCACCGTTCCTATCGCCGATTTCCAAGCAGTAGGTGGCGCTAGTTTTACCTCGCAGGGTTGGTATGACTCGTTGGTGAGTGCCATAACCAAAGCCGGTATTAATTAGTGGCTATTCGCGAATAGTCTCACTGCCTAATATTTGGCTGCAACGCGAGGTTAAAATTTGCTTAGAGTAGAATGTGAATTGTCCGTTTTAATCGTTTTATTCCAGATCGTGCTATAAATTTACCCTCCTAGGAAAGGAGACCGCAGTGACTGTCATGACGAAGAAGATCATTGGGATCTCTGCGCTAGGTGCTCTGGCGCTAGTGGATCTTGCGCAATTGCAACAAGCGGATGCGGCGGTCGTTAGTTACACCGGTGCCAGCCAGACATATTCCTGCGGCAACTGCGACAAAAATACTTTCGTCGGAGTCACTATCGGAGTTGACGGCGCAAGTGGAACATACCGAATGACCACCGTCGCGATGACCACCGTCCCAACTGGCAACAACCGAGGATACGCAAATTTAGCCAGCCCAACTTTGATAAGCGAAGCGCTGGCTGCGCAGAGCGCAAAGATCAATACCGTTTCTGGCGCGACTGCTGTATCTGCCGCTTGGATCACCTCTCTCTCCTCGGCAATCGCAGCATCGGCGGCAGCCGGACAAGCCTTGGGGTCAGCTTCCGTTGTAGTTACTCCGACGCCAACTCCTACATCTACAGTCCCGGGTCCAACACCCACTGGTACCTCAACTGCACCAGGTCCCGTAACAAGCCCAGGTGGAATACCTGTCCCTTATTTTGCCCCACTCAATTTTCAGTCGCTAATTTTTGGTTCGATCCCTAATTTTTCGGCGTATCTAGCTCAAATTAGTTCGGCGCAATCCTCTTTAAATAGCGTAGGTGGTTCCGGAACTACTTTGAGTAACTCCGCTGCCTCTGCCTTGTCAGCCGCTAAGAGCGCCCTCAATGCGCTTAGAAGCCAGGTGCAGAGTGAGCAAAGTCAGTATGCATCGATTGCAGGAACCGTGCAGAGCGGTGCTGCGATATTGAATTCGCAATTTGCTCAATTAGTCTCTGGAGCAAATCAGGCGATCGCAGATTACTATTCAAAAGTGCAAAACGCCGCCGCTACTTTATATTCCAGCGCAGTTGCCGCAGCCGCCGCTATCCCAACGCCTACCGTAACTGTTATGGCGACGGTAACTGCGACCGTTACTGCAATGGTCACAGTGACCGCTACCCCGCCAACTCCGCAATACGTTTTAGCCGCCGGAGCTATCAAGAAAACTTACACATGTGTGCGAACCCTCTTTGGGGTTACTACAACCAAGGTCTTAAAGGCCCTTGTGGTTAAGTGCCCACTCGGCTTCAAATTAAAGAAGGTTGCGTAAGTTAGAGTAGGTGTTATCTGCCCTCAGCTTTAGCCTTCAGCATTCCAAGCCTTACCATTCCATCTCTCTTGCCGACGCTTGGTAGAAGCAGTGGAAGCAATATGCGGCCCATGCCTTTCATCTTAGGAAAGTCATGCTGGAAAGTGACCTGCGTGCCAGAGCCAACGGCCTGCAGCGTAAAAGTATTGA
>CAIKID010000203.1 GCA_903827345.1 uncultured Actinomycetes bacterium
AAGTATCCGCAGGTGATTCTCTGGGTGGCTGGGCATGAACACAGGCACCATGTTGAATGGGTAGGAGATCGCAGCGGAAATATTGGTTTCTGGCACGTAGAGACCTCTTCGCATATCGACTGGCCCCAGCAGAGCAAGACGATCGAAGTGGTGCGTGATTCTTACGGGGATATTTTTATTGGGCTGACCACCATTGATCATCTTGGCGACATGGAATATTCAGGCGGAAAGAGTCCGGTCGAATTGGCTGGGCTTTCGCGCTTATTGAGTGCGAATGTATGGCAGCGCCGGCCAGAGCTCGTTGGCAAAGATGGATTCATTACTCATGAAGGAAAGCCCGAAGAGCGCAATACCGTCCTGCGAATAAATAGGCGTTAGGTAAACTCCTCGTATGAACAGGAGCCAAAATTGGTCAAGAGCCACAGTTCGACGCATGAACATGACGGCTCTTCCAGTGATAGCTGTTGTGGCGTCGTTCTTTGGAATATCTACCGCCACGGCCAGCGCGACGGCATCGCCCGCTCCCATTTCTGCCGCGTGTAAGGCGATATACACCTCGGTCATCAAGGCCGACAGGCTCTACATTTCTCTGCAATTTGATGTGGTTTCAGCTGCTAAAGCCTACGTAGCATCCAACTCACTCACCAACAGACTTGTATACAACAACAGTTACATTAAGGCGATACAGGCGGGCAATGCCGAGCTGAATATTGCTATTAAGAGTCCCGGCTGTTATTCGGCAAAAAATATCAGCAGCTATAAGGCAAATGTTAAGACGAATTTGAGTGAGATCGCCACTATCTTTGCTGCTAACGTGAATGGGCAGATCGTTGGAGATCCAAAGAAAATGGCGACTTTCAAGCCAGTAGGTCTGCTTAAATAGACCATGACTAAAGAGATCCTCGCCCAATTTGATTCAACCACTAAAGAGTTCTGCGCCCTTGCGAAAGCAATTCCGTTCGAAAAGCTGCACGTTGCTCCAGCGCCAGGGGAGTGGCCTCCCTCCTACGCGATTCATCATCTCGCCGATCTCGATGCACAATTCGCAACCCGTTTTCTCAATATGCTGGTCGCGGAAAATCCGGCGATCGTCTCCTTCGATGAAGAGAGCGCTCCATTGGCCCTCGATTACGAGCACCGGAATGCTGCAGTTTCATTAGCTTTGATTGAAGCATCTGCTGCGTTCCTTGTCGACGTATTGAATCAGGTGAGTCCTGATGCCTGGAGTCGCACCGCAGTTCATCCTGCGAAGGGAAAACTTTCAATGAGCGAATTACTTGAGGTCACTACCAACCACCGCATAAGTCATCTGGACCAAATTAGGCAGTAATCACCCGTCCAAAATATCGGCTCGAGGGGAGGTATGCATGATGAGAAAGTATTCACGCAATGGTTTTAGCAGTCTTACTCTCTTCTTTGCTGCGCTAGGGCTGATTGGTTGGATCATCTATCTTGGCATCTCTCTACCGAATACATACCGGGCAAATCATTGGAATGTCGCTTGGATCGGCTTCGATATTGCAATGGTCGGCAACTTCCTCCTTACGAGTTGGGCGCTCTGGAAGAAACGTCAAGTAGCAATCCCAGCCGCCATGGTTACGGCGACCTTTTTAATTATTGATTCTTGGTTTGACGTGGTCATGTCCAACCCCGGTGCGGATCTGGAGCTTTCGATCTTTTTGGCGGTGATTAGCACAATAGGCGCAACGCAACTATTTCGCTTCAGTCGCAGGGCAATGCGGCAATCGATTCGAAATGCTTATGCACAAGCGGGCAGAGAGATGACGAGTAACGCCTTATGGCGAACACCGTTGATGATCTTTGAAGAGAAAGTAACGATCGAGATCAGGAAAGATATTTGAAGCAATCGCTATAGCCCCTGCGAATGCGCGATCCGCAGGGGGCTTTGACTCTAGCGACCGTAGTAGGAGCTAACCTTCTTTGGCTTCACCTTTTTCTTACTCTTCACCTTTGGCTTCGTTGTAACTTTATGCGCAGTGGGGGTCGAAGTTGGCGTCGGAGATGCCGATGGTTGTGATCCCTCTTTAGCAAGTTCTGTAGGGTTGAGTTCGACTCCTGCAGGAGAGATCACATACCAAACTCCGCCAATTCCTTGACCGTTTACATCTCCAACTTTTTGATCTCCGGCAAAGGTGTAAATAGGACGACCATTAATCAAAATCTGGTTGGAAGTTGGGATCACGGAGACCTTTGCCGTTACTCCTTGAACGAGAGGTGCGACCGATGTTGAGGTAATCGCAGGCCAGTGGACTAAACATCCACCCGTGCAACTACTCACCCCAGAATTTGGAACATCGGGAAGGTAGTAGTACGCGCTCATCCCTTTGCCATCCACGATGATGGTGCCAAGTGTTGTCGTTCCGACACCTAAATCTCCACCCGCAGCGGAGACGGGAGAGATCGTGTTCACTCCCACCAACAGAGTCAAACAAAATAAAAGTCTAGTTCCAAATTTTTTCTTGATCACATGGGTCTTCTTTCTATTGAGTCTTGCGGATACTCGTATAACGAACTGTGTACCCGTAAGGTTCAATTCACCAAGGGCGCGCCAGAATGAACTAATTGGATAGCTGCATCGTTATATAAACCAGGGAGGCCATGACGATAATGAAGGGCAATCATGACGATCTACTCCTGGCTCTCCACAGAGCACATGGGCAGGCGCTCTTGAGTTATGTCTCGCGATTGACCGGCGATAAAGCTCTCGCCCAAGATATCGTCCAGGAGTCCTTGATTAAACTTTGGAAACACTCAGCAATTTTGGAGCAGGAAAGTGCTGCTACGCGCGCATGGCTCTTCACGGTAGCAAGGAATTTGGTAATCGATGATCGGCGCAGCGCCAGATTTCGTAGGGAATCTGTAGTAGAAGTTCTACCTGACCTCCCAGTTGAAGATGATTTAAACGCCATGCTGGACGTTTGGATGATCTCCGATGCGCTGACCTCGCTGAGCGAACCACATCGTCGTGCGGTTGTCAGCGCCTATTTTTTAGGAAATACGGTCGCAGAAATTGCACACCAAGAAGAAGTACCGGTGGGAACGATTAAATCTAGGTTGCATTATGCACTCGCAGCTATCAAAATCTCTCTTCAGGAAAGAGGTATCGAACAATGATTGAATCTATTGATCCCTTTAAGGAGTGGGATGCTGCTTACCTTCTAGGTGCCTTATCCCAGGAGGAACGCCTTGCATATGAAAAGCACCTTTCTTCCTGCTCTAGCTGCACGGGAGCTTTAGCTGCAATCTCCCACATACCGGAATATCTTGGACGAATAGATATGCAGACTGCAATGTCGCTCAATACTGAAGTGACAGAGGATGCCACAGAAAGCGCGTGGGATGATTCGGAGATTGTTCGTCGGCTTGCAATGCGCGCTGCTGGTGTCAGGCAGAAAGAACGCACGCGACAGAAGCTTGGCTTGGTGGCTGCGGTAGTTATTTCCTTAACCGTTGGAGTTACCGCGGGCGTTGTATCGCACTCACAAGATACTCGAAGCGAGGTCGTAAGCAATTCAACGGGAGTATCTCTGCACGTCACCAACCTGCATCCAGAAGTAATGACAGCACTATTTCGAGTCACTAGTAAGGACTGGGGAACGCAAATTGATTGGAGTTGTACTTATTCGTCGGGGGTTTCAGCGAGGTACTCATCTACCAAATATGACCTATTAATTACTGACACCTTGGGCCACCAATCCATAGTCTCGACTTGGAGTGCTTCAGGTTCTACCGCAACCGGACTCGCAGTAACTAGTGAGCTTCCTCTTTCTCATATCAAGTCGGTTCAAATAGCGCTATCTGGATCGAAAATCCCCTTGGTAGTTGCAACCAGCATTCAACGTCCGCTCTCTAAGGGCGTTTTGTAAAAGAAAAGAACCCCCAGACCTTTCGGTTCTGGGGGTTCTTGAGCGACGGATATTTTGATGAA
Organism: uncultured Actinomycetes bacterium; assembly: GCA_903827345.1. GTDB lineage: Bacteria > Actinomycetota > Actinomycetes > Nanopelagicales > Nanopelagicaceae > PALSA-747. The sequence goes on from CAIKID010000203.1 coordinate 3,950, forward strand.
GGTTTAGAGATCGTAATAAAGCTCAAACTCAGCTGGATGTGGACGCAAGCGAACATAATCAACTTCTTGGCTGCGCTTGAAGGAGATCCATGTATCAATGAGATCCTTGGTGAAGACGCCACCGCGGGTGAGGAACTCGTTATCGCGCTCGAGGTTATCGAGAACGGC
>CAIKID010000204.1 GCA_903827345.1 uncultured Actinomycetes bacterium
AGTGCGGTTGCAAGGATCGTAAGTGAGCCACCGTTTTCAATATTACGAGCAGCTCCGAAGAACTTCTTTGGTGGATAGAGCGCTGCAGAATCCACACCACCGGACAAGATACGTCCAGATGCTGGAGCAGAGATGTTGTACGCACGGCCGAGACGTGTGATGGAGTCGAGAAGAACTACTACGTCATGGCCCATTTCAACCAAACGCTTTGCGCGTTCGATAGCGAGTTCGGCGACGCTGGTGTGATCATCAGCAGGGCGATCAAAGGTCGAAGCAATAACTTCACCCTTAACGCTGCGCTGCATATCGGTCACTTCTTCTGGACGCTCGTCGACAAGTACGACCATCAAATGAACTTCGGGGTTGTTGGTTGTAATCGCGTTAGCAATAGCTTGCAAGACCATGGTCTTACCAGCCTTCGGAGGTGACACGATCAAACCGCGCTGACCCTTACCGATTGGTGAAACCAAGTCGATGACGCGAGTGGTCAAAATGTGTGGCTCTGTCTCCAGGCGTAGACGCTCCTGCGGATAAAGAGGAACTAACTTGGCAAAGTCGACGCGATCGCGCGCCGCCTCTGGCTCTAATCCATTGACAGTATCAAGGCGCATCAAAGCATTGAACTTCTCTTTGCGCTCACCTTCGCGCTGTTGGCGCACTTGTCCAGTAATAACATCACCCTTGCGCAGCCCGTAGCGACGGATCTGCTGCAGAGAGACATAAACATCGTTTGGTCCCGCGAGATAACCCTGGGTACGGATGAATGCATATGAATCCAAGATGTCGAGGAGACCACCGACTGGAACTAATACATCATCTTCGCTGAGTTGAACTTCGCGCTCTTGGCGCTCACCACGTTCTCCGCGATCACGTGTGCGACTGTTTCGATCGTTGCGACCATTGCGATCGTTGCGACCACCTCGGTCATTACGGTTCGAGCGGTCGTTGCTGTTGCCGCTGCGCTCGTTGAAGTCGCGACGTTGTGACTCAGAGCTTTCACTTCCGGCATTTGACTCTTGCTCGGGAGCATCGCCTTCATCAGAATCTTCGGTCTCATCGCTATCGTCGGCACTCTTGGGCGCGGATGTCTTAGCGGTCTTATTCTTTTTATTGCGTGCCTCTTGACGCTCTAAGCGCCTGGCTTCGCGTTCGGCCTTAGCCGATTCCCGGTTGGCAGCCTGCAGGTCCGCGATCGATTGGATCAGACCGGCCTTGCTCATCTTGGTAGCGCCTTCAATGCCGAGTTGGCCAGCAACTTTCTTCAGTTCTGGCAGCAGCATTGCGGAAAGTTCGCCGGCAGCCTTAGCTGGGCGGTCTTCAGTTGTTGTTTCGCTCATTATTCTTATTGAGTTCCGTTTTCTAGTATTTGCTTACCTCGGTGCGGCACTCCCGTGTGGAGCGCTAGTTGATCATCATCAAATATCTTGAAGAAGTTCTGAGATAAGGATTTTTAACTTTTTTGTGGCTTTCGGTTAAGGGTAAATACCCGCCGGTCTTGCGCGGCCTTCTTCCGATTGCCCAAAAGTATCACAGCCGAGCGAGATACCCAAAAGAGCCATCTCGACCAAATGCTGTGCTTTTACCTAGTCTTTTACTCGACCCCTGAGCGTGAAATTGCCATTTCCTTCGCCACAAAGCCCGCGGGAGCCTGCTTAATAATTTCGAATAGTTCGGTTTCTGTCGCGGTATGAAGCACTAAGACAGATGGTCCAGCCCCAGAGATCGTCGCCGCAACTCCAGCAGAGCGCAGCTTTTCGACGAGCGCCATCGACTTGGGATAGGCCTCTGCTCGATAGCTCTGGTGCAAGAAATCGTCTGTGGCAGTCAAAAGTAGATCGGGGCGTGATGAGAGAGCAACAGTCAAAAGCGCAGTGTGCGATGAATTAAGTACCGCGTCGCGATGAGGAACGGTTTCGGGAAGTAACTTGCGCGCCTTGGAAGTCGAAAGGTGATTCTCGGGAATAAAGGCGATCGCCCTAATGTCATGGTGCACAGGGATACTGACTGCGCGTCCAGTCTTCACGCCGTAAATATCTTCCATCCAAGCGATCGTTGCTCCACCGTGAATTGCGGCGGCAACATTATCGGGGTGTCCTTCTAGCTCAGTCGCCAGCAACATCATCTCTTCGAGAGACATGTACTGATCTCCACCCAAAACTAATTCACGAGCTAGTGCTAATCCCCCAACGATTGCAGAGGCCGACGAACCCAAACCGCGGCCATGTGGAGTCACATTGAGAGCGCGCAGCGCTAATCCGCGGGGCTTCTGTCCCATAAATTCAAAACCGCGCAGCATTGATTTAATGACGAGATGATTCTTATCGCGCTTTACCTCATCGGCACCTTCACCCGAAACGTCAACATCGAAGACTGCTTCATCTAACACCTGTGCCGCATAACGATCGCGGAGATCAAGCGCCAAAGCGAAGCAATCAAAACCGGCACCCAGATTTGCACTGGTAGCAGGAACGCTGACCTGAGCTAACTGCGCTTTGAAGGTAAGGCGTTGCGTTGCCATTAGAGCAGACCCATGGCAGCAGCTGCCATCTTGATATCAACTGGAATAATGATCGGAGATGCCGCACCATCGAGAATCCATTGCACATCTTTGAGGCCATTGCCTGTAACGGTTATAACAATCTTCTTCCCCTTGGGAAGTTGGCCCTGAGATTGCTTCTTAAATAGACCAGCAATACCTGCGGCGCTGGAAGGTTCTACAAAGACGCCTTCTTTAGCAGCGACCAGACGGTATGCAGTCAAAATCTCTTCATCGGTCACTGAATCGATGAGTCCGCCAGAACCATCACGCGCATCAATAGCCTGCTGCCACGATGCGGGATTACCGATTCTGATCGCTGTTGCAATCGTCTCAGGATTTTTCACGATTTCGCCGCGAACAATCGGAGCCGATCCGGCTGCTTGGAAGCCCCACATGTGCGGGAGCTTCGTTGAAACATGATCGCTAAAGTATTCGTTATAGCCCTTCCAGTAAGCCGTGATATTTCCGGCGTTACCGACGGGCAGGACGTGATAATCCGGAGCATCTCCCAACATATCGACGATCTCGAAGGCGGCGGTCTTCTGACCTTCGATACGGTACGGGTTCACTGAATTCACGAGGGCAACGGGAAAGTTGGAGGCCAAGTCACGAGCCAGGGTCAGACAATCATCAAAGTTGCCATCTACCTGCAGCAGCGTGGCTCCGTGCGCAATGGCCTGGGCCAACTTGCCCATGGCGATCTTGCCTTGGGGTACGAGAACAACGGGTTTCATGCCGGCCTTAGTCGCATAAGCAGCGGCGCTGGCAGAGGTATTTCCCGTGGATGCGCAGATGACTGCCTTTGCGCCTTCTTCGGCGGCCTTGGAAATTGCCATTGTCATACCGCGATCTTTAAATGATCCAGTTGGGTTTGCACCCTCTACTTTGAGCCAAATCTCATTGCCCAGCATCTCTGAAAGTACGGCCGCCGCAACTAATGGAGTGCCACCTTCGCGCAGGGTGATAATCGGAGTTTTGTCAG
>CAIKID010000205.1 GCA_903827345.1 uncultured Actinomycetes bacterium
GGAGTCCTGCCATCCTCAGGCACATGGCACATAAATGTCCAGGCGCTCATAGATGATTTCTCGGAAACACAAGCGAACGTCACAGGACAATTGAAGTAAAGGGGTGCAAAGAGCGAAATTAGCCTTCAGCAGCTACTTTCGCTACCGGCGACCAGCGACAGGTATCTTCTGCATCCTTCCAAATTGTTTGAGTTGGAGCCGGAACCCATAATTCAATGAATTCCAATTTTTCGTTGGGATCGCTGGTAAAGGAGTGCATCTCTTCTTCCTCTGACATGACAACATCACCAGGTTCTAATTGAAAAGAATTTCCACCGCCATGGAATGTTCCGCTGCCATTAATAATGAAGAAGTAGTGGCGACTACCCGTGTGGTAGTGCGCAGGAGCGTCCCTACCTGCTTGATAGGTGACCCAGTCAGCTTTTACATCGGATGTTCCAAAAATATCTTCAGTAACTAAATCGATGCGCTGGCGTCCATCTCGAAGCGATTCTGCTCGCGGCAAATCTCTTGATTTAACGATCTTGGCCATAACTCTCTCTTTCCTGTTACCGTAAATATAGACCTGGGTTTGTGCCAAAGTCACTAGTGTGGGTCGGCTAAAACTCCATGGGAATGCTTTAATAGGCCATGAAATTTCGTAAATTACGTGACTTGAGCGTTTCTTCACTTGGACTTGGCTGCATGGGGATGTCTGAATTTTATGGTCCTCGCGATGATGTTGATTCGATCGCTGTCATTCATCACTTCTTAGATCTAGGCGGAAACTTCATTGACACCGCTGATATGTATGGACCTTTTACCAACGAAGAGTTGGTGGGTCGTGCGATAGCAGGTCGTCGAGATCAAGTCGTTCTCGCTACCAAGTTTGGCAACGAGCGTTTCGCTGACGGAACTCGACGTATTAACGGAAGTCCTGAATATGTCGCGAAGGCTTGCAATGATTCTTTAAAGCGGCTCAATGTTGACTATATTGATTTGTATTACCAACACCGCGTAGATCGTTCGGTCCCTATCGAAGAAACTTGGGGCGCACTAAAGCAGTTGGTTGAAGCAGGAAAGGTCCGTCATTTAGGTATTTCAGAAGCCTCTTCAGAAACCATCCGCCGGGCGAATGCAGTACACCCAATCACCGCATTGCAGTCAGAGTGGTCCCTCTGGACTCGCGAAGTTGAGGCCAATGGAATTCTTGCGACGGTTAAAGAGCTCGGAATAGGCTTTGTCCCTTACTCCCCATTAGGTCGAGGTTTCCTTACTGGAGCCATAACTTCCATCGATGACCTATCGGCAGATGACGCGCGTCGCACTCACCCACGATTTAAAGGAGACAACTTCTCACAGAATCTTAATATCGTGGCAGCGGTGAAGGATATGGCCGATAGAAAGGGAATAACTCCAGCACAACTTGCCCTCGCATGGCTCTTAGCCCAAGCGGAAAACATTGTGCCAATCCCTGGAACGCGAAAGATCTCTAGACTCGAAGAAAATCTTGCCGCTCTGGATATAACTTTGGCGAAGAGTGATATTGATTCTTTGAACGAGATTGCGCCTATTGGAGTAACTGCCGGAGACCGATACGCCGATATGTCTTCGATTAACGGCTAAGACCTTAATCATCTAACAATCAAATTTCCTCCACTTTTAAAGTTAGGGTTTCACAATGACGCAACGCACCGTTCTTATTACCGGAGGTTCCCGAGGTATCGGGGCGGCCATTGCTCGCAAATTCGCAGCGTCGGGCGATCGCATCGCCGTTCATTATGTATCGTCAGAGCCAGATGCCCAGGGAGTGCTTGATTCACTTTCAGGTAGCGGGCACATGATCGCCCAGGCTGATCTACGCAATCCTGAAGCGATTCGCGTAATGGTCGAAGCAGTGGCAGCTAAATTCGGAAAAATTGATGTATTGATAAATAATGCAGGTATATTCATTGATCATCCCATTGAAAAAACGACGTATGAGCAATGGCAGAATGCTTGGGCGCAAACCATCGGGATCAATCTGATTGGTGCCGCCAATGCCACATGGTGTGCTTTGCAACATATGCCCAAGAACGGAACATCACGAATTGTAAATATCGGTTCACGCGGAGCTTTTCGCGGAGAGCCCGTAAGCCCAGCCTATGGAGCTTCGAAAGCCGCAATAGTCGCTTTTGGACAGTCCATTGCCAAGGCTTTAGCGCCCATGCATATCGGAGTGACCACGCTCGCCCCAGGATTTGTTGAAACAGAGATGGCAGCCAGACTTTTGGATGGCCCTGAAGGGGACGGGATTCGCGCACAAAGTCCCTTTAATCGTGTTGCACAACCGGAAGAATTAGCGAAAGCGGTTTACTTTCTAGCCTCAGCCGACAGCGAATGGGCAAGTGGTGCGGTCTTAGATTTCAATGGCGCTTCATATTTACGTATGTAAATTACTTCGTTAGTTCATGCAACCCGTCGAGGAGGCGATTAACATCTTCGATTGTGCTGTAAGGGGCTATCCCAACGCGCACAGCTCCAGTATCGCCTAGTCCTAGAGCCCTGGAAACCTCGAGTGCGTAGAAATTACCAGCTGGTGCATTGACCTTAAGATCTGCTAAGTATTGATAGACCTGGGCACCCTGGAAACCTTTAAGGTTGAAATAGACAGTCGGTGTTCGCTTCTTTGCGTGTCCATATGTTGTAACTCCTGGGAGTCCTTGGATTCCGGACTCCATCAGCGCAAAGAGTTCCTCTTCATATTTTTCTAACTCTCGCATCGAGTGCTGGATCTTGGCCCGCCGAGTTGATAGGTCACTCTGGACCATATTTGATATGTAATCAATTGCTGCGGTGCAACCAGCCATAAGTTCGTAAGGGAGCGTTCCGAACTCAAATCTTTCTGGAACCGCACTTGTCGAAGGTAATAATTTGTCATTATTCAAAGTCATGAGTAATTCAGGTTTGGCGGCTAAAACAGCACAATGAGGTCCAAAAAGTTTATAGAAGGAGAATCCATAGAAATCTGCACCTATATCCTGCATATCGATGGGGACGTGGGGAGTTAAATGAACTCCATCTACATAGAGCAGCGCTTTTGATTGGTGAACCGCGGCAGAAATTGCTTTGATGTCTGGTCTGGTTCCCAAGGTATTACCCGCGCCCGTGACGGCAACAAGGCGAGTTTTCTCGTTGAGCAAGTCAGAGATTGCGGATGTCGCTAATTCTCCAGTTGCCAGATCAAATTTAGCCCAACGGACGACGGCACCTACAGATTCAGCTGCTTGCACCCAAGGGCGGATATTTGAATCATGATCAAGATTCGTGACGATGATTTCGTCGCCCGGTTTCCAGGTCTTAGCTATCGTGCGAGAGAAGTCATATGTGATTTGGGTCCAACTGCGCCCATAAACCACCCCACCCGGATCGGCATTAATTAAATCTCCAACAGCCTGACGAAAATTAATAACAATCTCTTCAGCATTTCTCTCGGATTGTGTAATGGTATTTCGATTTGAGATTGGCTTAGTTATGGCTTCAGATATCGCGTTACCTACCTGAATCGGAACTTGGCTTCCCCCGGGGCCATCGAAGAAGGCTAGGCCGGAGTTTAATCCTGGGAAATCTGCACGGATTTTGTTAACGTCGAAAGCCATGTGGGCTATTGAAGTCGCAATAGTGAATTAAATCAAGGGAAGAGAGCGATGGTTGGAATGCAACTTTCTAGTTTGTCATTCATTTTGATCTTGAGATCAGTTGGACGTACAAACCCCTCAACCTTTCACATACGAGAGTTTTTCACTCACCTTTCCATCTTTCACTCGCATAATGTCGACTCCGCGAACATGACCATCCCCCCTTGTGTAAAGCCAACGAACAAGGCATCGATATCATGTTTGTTGATGGCGTCATTGAACATTCTGACAACCGACTCGGTCTGCTCTGACTGATCATTCATCTTTCTCCTCCTATAGTTTGGAGAGAAAGACACTAATCTAATATCGGAGATGTTCCAAGAGAGGCAAGGTTCAAAAGTAAGGGTTTCACAATGACGCAACGCAGCATGCTTATTACTGGAAATTCCCAAGGTATTGGAGCGGTCAGGGCTGCGGGGCAATTGCAATAGGGGATCCGAACTCTCCGGATTTCTAACTCCGATATCGCCTTTCTACGTAAGACTTCACCCGCAATATCACCCTCTTTTGGATAGGAGGGGTGATCTCCAAAGAGTACTTTTTCACACTATGGACGGCAATTTACTCATGACTACAGTTGTGAAAACTGATGAGTGGAACTCTGCCCTCTTAAAGATTGTTAACCACTGGAAATCTTCACTTTCAAAAGTCTATGAAATTAACGAAGACACCTCTTGGATGCAGCGTTTCAACCTCTGCGAGCCTTGGGAATTTGCTCATATGGCAAACATAGTTCTATGGCTCAACCTGCCTACAGAATTTCCCAAGAAGATTTATGACGAGAGTAATGATCTGGATTATGCCACTAGCGCGGCATTTGCCAAGGTCATGGGCGAGGTTGCCATCGATTATTCAAACGTTGAAAAACAAGAAATATTTGCGATTCATGAACAACTATTGGAGTTGGGCGGAAATTACATTCGGAGAGGAATGCCTCCGATTTGGTCAGAATTAACGTGGACCGACTTTCTCTCGCTTGGTGATCGAATTGCAACGAGTGAATTCCGTAGCCTTAAAAATCGAGAAAAGAGAGCACCCGCACATCGTTATGCACCAACTACTTACGGATTTGTAATTTAAAGAACATTAGAAATTGGTAGTTCTCTTGCGCAGGGTTCGTCTTAACCTGAAACTTCCTCATATCCCAAGCGCCCTCAGAGCAAGAATGCACCAGTCATAACCACGGGAAGTATCAAATATCCCGTTCCATAGAGCGATGAGCTGCACCCTTCCAGCATGGGTTGGTTTTCATCCGGTGATGATCACCTGCCGATCGGTGCATTTTCCACGATGCCGCAGGGAACCTGGGACGATTTATCTGACCAGTCATGCATATACGCCGCTATCCGTTCTATTGTGCTGATTAGTGGATTAAGTAAAGATGCCATTCACTCAAAAATATTGAGGTGACTGCACCTTAGGTAAGGATCCCAATCGTGGATGAGGCAAAAACTGAAATTACCCGACTTATTAATCTTTACATTGATGGCGCCGGAAAAGGCGACGCAGCAAAGTTAACTGAAGCCTTCCATGCCAGCTCGCGGTGGTTTGGAACAATGGGCGGCACAGATTACGATCTCGACAGAGCTGCGTTTATCAACCTGGTTGTGGCACAACCTGGGGATGCTGGGAATCTCGTTGCCAAGATAACCGACATTCAGATCGCGGCCACGGCAGCTACAGCCACTGTCGAAGAGGAAGGCTTTTGGGGAATCTACTCATTTACGGATTATTTCACCCTTTCAATCCTCGATGGACATTGGCAGATCACTAACAAGACTTTCGCTAATACTGGCGTTGCAAGTGCCTAATTCATCTACTCTCTTGAAAGGTTAAACATGTCTCACATTGATCTTATGAACAAGATGGCCATTGCCTACAACGCTAAGGACGTTGAGGCGATGATGGATTTGATAACAGACAATTGCATAATGCAAAAAGATCGTGGCGAAGTTTTGGTGGCCGGTAAAGCATCATTCCGTGAGTTTTACGCTTCGGGGATGGCAAAGAATCCGAATATGAAGCTAGAACTTAAAGAGAATTTTTCGGCTGGATCGGCTCTTTTCATTCACGAAATCAATACAGGTTTTGTGGTAGATGGCAAAGAGACCGCACTGGATACAACGTGGGCATATCAAGTGGTTAATGGAAAGATTGCACTCATGCATTACTTTTCAGTCGACTACAAAAACGCAGGAGAGACTTTTTAAACGTAGCGTAATTCTGTTTGCGAAGAGGTGCTGAGGGGATCAGCCCTCTTCGTTTGCAACTTTCGAAATATCGTTCTTGGATCTCCTCAATGAATAGATACTCCCTGTCACAAAAAATACGCCGGATGTTAATAGACCGAGCGCTGCTCCCAAGGACCCACCAAGAGTAGTACCGACGAACTCACCGGTACCTACAGTGATTGCCGCTATCCCACCTACTAGCAACGGCCACTCTGGTGCACGTGAATAGAGCCAACTGGCTACCATTGCAATTGCTATACATATTAGATAAGTAAGAAACCGGACCGTTCCTCCGTAAAGCATCTGTCCGCTGACAAATAGCATCGCCATTGCCACAGCGTCACCGAATGCCCTATTAAAGAAGTTGTTGTTGGCGAGGTACAACCAAATAGCACCAATGGTTCCCAGAATCAACGAAATAATAATGGAATTGTTAAGCAAGTGAGGGAATAGTGAATTTCCCCCAGAGAAGGCGAATGCAATCGAAAAGCCAGCCAAACTCAGTTCACCGAGAATTGTCCGGTACAGGATAAAGGCGAAATAGGTGACGAGCCAGCCGACAAGTAAGGCGAGAGTTACTAACTCATTGCTATTTGATCTGATAACGATGATTGCCATAGTGGCACAGATCGACGATACGACTCCAAGCAATCCCGCTAGTCGGGTCCGCGAATTGGTGGTTTTACCCGTCACTCTCGCTGCGACGAATAGCAATATTGCTGCCAGTAAGAAAAGTGAGAACTGAGCAATTCGCGAGATATGCCGCCAGCTCTGGCTAAAGAGGATCAACAATGCAATTAATATAAAGATTCCACCCAAATACCCTCCGACCTCTGAAAGGACTTTGCGCTTCGACCCATCTTCTTCTGTGGCTTTGCGGAACTCAGTTTCGACCTTGAGGGCATCTTCTTGGCTTAGCTCCCCGCGAGAAACTAAATTCTCGAGTGCCTGAGTCAGTTTCTTATCGGCCATATCGCGATTTTACTCGTGCTTTGCCGGGCGTAACTGGCTGAGGAGAAAGAGATTGAGAATTATCGAGAGGGCGACCATCGCGCCGCCTACAAGGAAGAGTGCCCGAGAGAAATTAGCAGCCAAAACCCCCAGCCCCCCGTTATGGAGAATCAATCTAGTTACCTTCAGCCGATCGGAAACATTTACATTCAACCGGGCATTCGATGGTCCCCCACCAAGGACTGCTGGTATCAGATATGAAAGTGCGCCCAATCCCATTTGAAGTGCGAAGCCAATCCCCAAGATATATATAAGGGATTCGGCACGAGAACTCACCAATTTCCATTTTTCGTTGGTGGCGACATCAACAGTCAAACTAATCAAGGAGACACCTAGCCAGATGATGGATGCGACAGTGCTAAGAAATGAGAAGGGGCTCTTCATTTGCGCTATGAATCGTACATGTGGAGCTAAAAGGTAAATCCACGAGGCAAGATAAACGAGGATTCCTAGAAGAGCGATAAGGCGTAAATTGGCTATCGAACCCAGATCAATCATCAAGACCGAACTGGCCAACCAGGGCAGAGATTTATACCCATGGCGCTCTGCTTTATCTGGGAGTTGAGTTCGCAGCATCGTCGGGATAAATGTGATTAAAGTACCGGCAACGGTGATACCCACCCATCCAAAGATATTGGTGGAATAGTGAGCGACTAGAAGTCGGTACTTGAATTCACCCTTGGGACCTTGGGACAGTAATCCGCCAAGAACCCCGCCCAGAATAAGAAAGAGGGCACTTACGATGTAGAAGCGTGGAATCTTTTTGAATCGAGTTGGGAGTGCTCTCGCAATTTGAATTTGAATCGATCGCACGTGTAGTCCAGCGCTGATGACTACCGCCGCTGCTCCAATGGCCATCAAGAATTTAAGCCCTTGTATCTTTCCCACGATGACAGATATGACACCGAGATTAAGAATTATCACTCGTACTAGGTAACGCTTGCGGTCGGCCTCTTGCGGCAACCGCAACATAGTTGCGGTGAAATGCGAGCTCCATACGAAGATTAAATTGGTGATTGCGCCGAGAAGTAATAGGTGTACCAATATCCACTTCGGATCACCACTCCCACTGATCCAGGGCAAGCCAATGATCAGAGCAAGAAGGTAAATGGGTGTCGGAATGTGGGCGTATCTATGCCACTTATCCCTTCGCATTCGTTGATTGTAGTTTGAATATGGCCGCCGCAGGTTACATTCGGCGGCCATATCGACAAGCGAAACGGACTTTAACGACCTTTTTCTGGATTTAAAACACCACCGATGGGAACGACGCTGTTTGCAGGAAATCCTCCACGCTTAGCGTGTTCGCGGATGATCGCCTCATCTGAAGCGGCATAAATACAGTAAATCTTGTCTCCTGCTGCATAACTTTCAATCCACTCGATGGCACCACCCTCTTGGTGCATCGCATCGAGAACTCCATCACTTACCTTGGAAATATTCTTTAAATCTTCCTCTGCAAGTGATCCTGCGCCAGGAATTTCTCGTTCGATAATGTACCGCTGCATAATCTCTCCTTAAGTTGGGTGCAATTAGGGAAAGCAATCCTTTCTAAACCCAGCAGCTGAGGCAATGAATTGCACATCATAAAATTTTGTATTGGATATTTAGTTAGAAACGTAGACAGCAAATTCGTGGGGCTATACGCTCGGGATCTTGAGTTTTAGGGAGGCTCCACGTGAGCGCAAATGGTGATAATTATAAGAACGTTCTGCAGATCGCGGCCAAGCATGCGCAATCATGGCTGGATGCGATACCAGTCCGTGATGTAAATCCTTCGAGGAACGCCAATGAAGTTGCCATGGACTACGGCACGCAATTGCCCGATGGGCCAACCGAGCCATCGATTGTCGTTGAAAAACTCGCAACTGCAGGAGAAGCGGGTTTGATGGCGATGGGCTCTGGTCGATTCTTTGGGTGGGTGATTGGCGGAACCCTCCCCGCCTCCCTTGGCGCAGATTGGCTTGTAAGCGCGTGGGACCAAAACAGCGCATCTCGAATTGCAACTCCTACAACTGCGGCTGTTGAAGAGATAGCCGCAAATTGGCTATTGGATTTACTCGGCCTGCCCGCGACTGCCGATGTTGGATTTCCAACCGGTGGGATGATGGCTAACTTCACTGGATTAATTTCTGCTCGCCAAAAAGTGTTGACAGATGTTGGATGGGATCTCGACCGGCTTGGATTGAATGGTGCTCCACCTATCCGGGTTTTTGTCGGTGCAGAGAGGCACGACACTGTTGATCGGGCACTTCGCTACATCGGCCTAGGTGCACCAGTTGAAGTCGATGTTGACGATCAAGGTCGAATAGAGGTTGGAGCACTCAAGTGCGCACTCGAAAGTGGCTCTGGCCCGACGATCGTCGTATTGCAGGCCGGGAATCTGCACTCCGGTGCATTTGATCCCTTTCGCCAAGCTACTGAATTGGCCCACAAGCACGGTGCCTGGGTTCACGTTGACGGAGCATTCGGTTTATGGGCTCTCGCATCACCAGAGTTACGCCCAGCTCTCGACGGCATTGAATTAGCTGACTCTTGGGCAACGGATGCCCACAAAACGCTGAATGTCCCTTACGACTGCGGCGTTGCCATCGTGGCTCATCCATCAGCGATACGGAGCACCTTTGGAGTACATGCTAGTTATTTGATTCTTGCAGATGATGATCGAGGAGACCCTTCGGAAAAGGTGCCAGAATTTTCTCGGCGGGCTCGCGGAGTTCCAGTCTGGGCTGCAATTCTTTCGCTAGGGCGTAATGGCGTATCTGAACTCGTTAATCGGTTAGTTGCTAACGCGCGCTTGATGGCGCAGGGCTTATCTGAAATTGAAGGGTGCGTAGTATTAAATGAGATTGCGTTCACGCAGGTATGTTTCGCCTTCGAGAACGATCAACGCACAGATGAGATCTGCGCCCGACTGATCGACGATAAGTCTGTCTGGATCTCTGGATCCAAGTGGCGTGGCCGCAGCGTCCTTAGAGTTTCAGTAAGTAATTGGTCAACAAATTCAGATGATGTCGCAGCCGCTGTGGCAGCGGTGCGAAGAGCGTCACTCTAGGAATTACTTAGAACTACTTTCGATTAGCC
>CAIKID010000206.1 GCA_903827345.1 uncultured Actinomycetes bacterium
AACCGAAGTTGGAGACGTTACGTACCTTCTTCACGAAGGAGGTTGAACGCGAGACTGCAGCTGCGCATAAAGTAGCAGGACATGAATTCAATATTGGTTCACCCAAACAACTTCAGGTAGTTCTCTTCGATGAGTTGCAGCTTCCCAAGACAAAGAAGATTAAGACGGGTTTTACCACCGACGCTGAAAGTCTGGAGTGGTTGGGTGCAAAGACCGGCCATCCGATTCTGGCTCACCTCATTCGCATCCGCGAGACAAGCAAATTGCTCACCACGGTCGATGGCTTGCTGAGCGCCATTGCTGATGATGGGCGAATCCACACCACATTTCAGCAGACCGTGGCGGCAACTGGGCGCCTCTCATCCACCGACCCCAACCTGCAGAATATTCCGGTTCGCACCGAAGAGGGTCGGCGCATCCGTGATTGCTTTATCGCTGCTAAGCCTTACATCAATCTTCTGACTGCTGATTACAGCCAGATCGAGATGCGCATCATGGCTCACCTCTCCAAAGATGCGGGCCTGATCGCTGCATTCAAGAGCGGGGAAGATCTGCACAGTACGGTGGGTGCTCAAGTATTTGGCGTTTCAGTACAAGACGTAGATCCAGAGATGCGTCGCCAAATTAAGGCGATGTCATACGGACTTGCCTACGGATTATCTGCTTACGGCTTGGCGCAGCAACTCAACCTTTCGCCGGGCGATGCCCAAGAGTTAATGCATCAATACTTTAAACGATTTGGTGGGATCCAGGATTACTTGAAAATAGTGGTCGAAGAGGCTCGAGCCAAGGGATATACCGAAACGATTTTGGGAAGGCGACGTTATCTTCCAGATCTTTCCAGCGATAACCGGCAGCGTCGCGAGGTCGCTGAGCGCATGGCACTCAACGCTCCTATTCAAGGATCTGCCGCCGACATTATTAAAGTGGCGATGCTGAATGTGGCACGAGTTCTACAGAAGGACAAGTACAAATCGCGCTTGCTGTTGCAGGTCCATGATGAACTCATATTTGACGTTGCTGCGGGCGAAGAGGATCGATTATCCGAGATGGTTCGACAGGAAATGGAGAACGCGGTCGAGCTGTCACTTCCGCTCTCGGTCAATATTGGTACGGGTTTGAGTTGGGATTTAGCAGCCCACTAGGCGCTTATATTGCTCCGGTCAAAGGGTTGCAACCACCTCTGCCCGGCCAGAATCAGAACAAACCCAACCCCATACGTGATAGTTGTGATCGCGAAACAATAATGCGGGGAGAAGTGTTGCGAGATAAAGCCACCACTGGATTGCCCGAGGGCACCGAAAGTTCCCTCCGTGGTCCAGAGCCAGCCGATTGCCGCCGCCCCGCTGCCATAAGGCCGAATTACTTCGAGTTGTTCTAAGTAGAAAACCTGTTCCGCTCCTCCGATAAAGCCAAAAAGTGAGAGAGCCACCAAGAGAGACCAGCCTGGATTCACAAAGGCAAATGGAAGGGTTGTGAGAAACCAGAAGAAATAGATGATTCGAAAGCCTTTAACCGGTGCGATATGTCGCCCGAGTGAACCCGCAACAAGGCTGCCAAAGATGGAGAGCGCAGCTGTCGTTCCGAATGCGAGGCCAGCAAAGTGTGGTTGATTGTGCAGAGAGCTAATTGCTGGAATTGCAATCTGATAAGTCCCGGTACCAAAACCAATAATCACACCTTCGGCTAATAACAATCTAAATCCTGGAGTCTTGAGCAAGGTCTGTCCACCACGTTCGCGCTTTTCTGGACGCCACTCCTTGCTGAACTTAAGAGAAGAAAGCGCAATCCCACCAATAAATATCAGGCAGGCGGTCGCTATTAGTCCGCTCGCCGGATGTCCTGAGAGTGCAAGCGTCGTTGCAAGAGCTGGTCCAAGCACGACACCGAGATTCATGGAGGCGGTATCAATAGCGATAGCGGTCCGATACTGATCTTCTGGAACCGCAGTGCGCCACATCGGACGTACTGAGAGATTAATCGGGGGAGCAGTAACTCCAAGAATTCCAGAGAAGACAATCAAAAGTGTGGCGCCATGGCAGGCCGAAAGTGAGGCGAGTGCAAGGGCATAACCGGGTACGAAGATGCGTAATGGGATTTTCAGCCCCATTCGATCTATTGCAGCTGCCCGAAACCCAGTGCTCAGCGAACCGACGACGCCATTTACCCCTGCGGCTAGCCCGGCGAGTGCAATGGAGTGGGTGTCATCGTGGACTTTAAAGTAGATGTCGAGGCCGACCATGCCGTAGGCCAGACGGGCAGGAAAGGCTGCCAGCATCATCGCCAGCGCAGTTGGATTCCGCAAAATGACCCAATATGCCCGCACAGCGAGCATTGTAGCCCGCTCGCTAGTTATCCGGTTTGACCCTTAATCTGAGCGTAAGTACCCTTAGCCTCTCGCACACCGTGCGATATTTACCACCTTCTACTTTCTATCCCTACGGAGCAAATTGAGCACTATTCACGCAGTAAATGACATTGGCAGCGCGGAAGATTTTCTAGCCGCAATCGAAGGCACAATCAAGAATTTCAATGATGGAGATCTAGTCTCAGGAATCGTTGTTCAGATTGATCGCGAAGAAGTACTCCTTGATATTGGTTACAAGACCGAAGGCGTAATTCCATCTCGCGAACTCTCAATTCGTCACGATATCGATCCATCAGAGATCGTAAAACTTGGTGATCGCGTTGAAGCTCTCGTACTCCAGAAGGAAGATAAAGAAGGTCGCTTGATCCTCTCCAAGAAGCGTGCTCAATACGAGCGTGCCTGGGGCGAGATCGAAGGCAAAAAGGAACGCGACGAAGTCGTTACTGGTTTGGTCATCGAAGTTGTTAAGGGTGGC
>CAIKID010000207.1 GCA_903827345.1 uncultured Actinomycetes bacterium
GCGAAGGTTTAGCGGATGGCACGATTGATATCGTCGCTACCGATCACGCTCCACACCCGGCAGAGGATAAAGATTGCGAATGGAGCGCCGCAGCCTTCGGGATGATCGGCCTGGAAACTGCCCTCTCTATCGTGGCTAAGGCGATGATAGAAACTGGATTAATGAATTGGGCCACTCTCGTTAAGCGCATGTCAACGATGCCCGCTGTGATCGGTGGGTACGAAGATCATGGGATTTTAGCCATAGGACGTGCCGCAAACTTTATGGTTGTGGATCCGACCGCAACGTGGAAGGTTGATAGGAATCTGCTCTTCTCCCGGAGCTCGAATACCCCTTTTCACGGTTTCACACTTCCAGCGCCAGTTATCCATACCTTCTTTCGAGGAGTTCATGTTCTGCGCGATGGACAAATGACGGGGTTAAAATATGAGTAAAGCTTTCTTAGTTCTCGACGACGGCACCATCTATGAGGGTGAAAGTTGGGCCACTCTTGGAGAAGCCTTTGGAGAGGCGGTCTTCTCAACTGGCATGACTGGATATCAAGAGACCTTAACCGACCCGTCGTACCATAAGCAGATCGTAATTATGACTGCCCCGCATATTGGAAACACCGGAATGAATGATCTCGATAAGGAATCTGAAAAGATTTGGGTTGCTGGATTCGTCGTTCGCAATCCCTCACCACGCGTGAGCAATTGGCGATCTCAATACTCGTTAGAGACGGCACTCATCGAAGCGGGTGTAGTTGGTATTCAAGGTGTAGATACAAGAGCCATCACCCGACACCTACGCGATCGCGGAGCGATGCGCATGGGGATCTTCTCCGAGACGACTTTGACTCGCTCCGAAATGGTTATCAAAGTTCGCGCTACAGAGGCAATGACCGGTGCATATCTAGCTAACGATGTGACTACGAAAGATTCATATGTAGTTAGTCCCCCTGAAGGCACCGCCGTGCGCTATCGCGTGGCTGCGATCGACTTGGGGATAAAGAATGCAACCCCTCGATCGATGTCTGAACGTGGAATCGAGGTGACTGTGTATCCCTTGGGCACAACTTCCAAAGAGATCAAGGAATCCAATCCTGATGGTCTGTTTATATCCAATGGCCCTGGAGATCCAGCGACGATGACCCAGGTGGTAGATCTCGTACGAGAATTTTTAACCGATGAGATTCCGATTTTTGGAATCTGTTTTGGCCACCAAATTTTGGGTCGCGCGCTCGGATTCGATACTTATAAGTTGCCCTTTGGCCACCGTGGAATCAATCAGCCCGTGAAGAACCTACAGACTGGCAGAATCGAAATTACGGCACACAACCATGGCTTCGCAGTCGAAGCCCCATTAGCTGGCAATTTCCATACCGCCTTTGGAGCTGGATTTGTGAGCCACATCTGCCTTAACGACAAAGTTGTCGAAGGACTCGAGTTGCTCGAACGGCCCGCATTTAGTGTTCAATATCATCCAGAGTCCGCCGCCGGCCCGCATGATGCGGCCTACCTCTTCGACCACTTCGTAGAGTTAATGAGTAAGTCGAAGGTTAAAAATGCCTAGAGATACCAGCATCGAAAGCGTTCTCGTTATTGGATCTGGTCCAATAGTTATTGGTCAGGCCTGCGAGTTTGATTACTCCGGCGTCCAAGCTTGCCGCGTATTACGCGAAGAAGGGATACGAGTTATTTTGATCAACTCTAACCCCGCGACGATCATGACCGACCCAGAGTTCGCCGATGCCACCTACATCGAGCCAATTACTCCCGAGTTTATAGAGAAGATTATGGAGCTTGAGAAACCATCAGCGGTACTCGCGACGCTCGGTGGACAGACCGCTTTGAATGCCGCGATGGCGCTGCACGCACGCGGCTCCTTTGAAAAGTATGGAGTGAGATTGATCGGCGCTAATGTAGAAGCGATCAAACGCGGCGAAGACCGAGAAATCTTCAAGACCATCGTTGCAAAGATTGGTGGGGAATCGGCTCGATCGCGTATCTGTCATTCCATGTCAGACTGCCTAAGCGCCGCCACCGAGTTGCGATATCCGGTCGTTGTTCGACCCTCATTTACGATGGGCGGTCTGGGCTCGGGAGTTGCCTTTAATCAGAACGAACTAGAGTTAATTGCCGGGGCGGGTTTACGTCACAGTCCGACGAATGAGGTTCTCCTCGAAGAATCTATCCTGGGTTGGAAAGAATTTGAACTTGAGGTAATGCGCGATCACCTAGACAACGTAGTGATCGTCTGCAGTATTGAAAATGTAGACCCTATGGGTGTGCACACAGGGGATTCAATCACGGTAGCGCCGGCTTTGACCTTAACGGATGTTGAGTACCAACGTCTACGCGATTTATCCATTGATATCATCCGTGAGGTGGGCGTCGAAACTGGTGGTTGCAATATTCAATTCGCCGTCAATCCAGTCGATGGCCGAATCATCGTCATTGAAATGAATCCACGAGTGTCACGTTCATCTGCCTTAGCCTCAAAGGCCACGGGCTTTCCTATCGCCAAGATCGCAACGAAGTTGGCTGTTGGTTACGCCTTAGACGAGATTCAAAACGACATTACAAAGAGCACCCCAGCCTCCTTCGAGCCAACACTGGACTACATCGTGGTGAAGGTTCCACGTTTCGCCTTCGAAAAGTTCGCCGAAGCTGACCCACGCCTAACAACGACCATGAAGTCGGTCGGAGAGGCGATGGCGATGGGACGCTCTTTCGCCGAAGCTCTGCAGAAAGCCCTCCGCTCGTTAGAGAAGAAGGGCAGCACCTTCTCTTGGGATATCGCCGGTGAACCTCTTGACGCACTCTTGTCCAAGATAGGGGTACCTACCGAATGGCGTTTGCAACAAGTGCAAAGAGCGCTCTGGTTAGGTGCAACCGTTGATGAAGTGCATGCCATTTCTAAGATTGATCCGTGGTTCCTTGCGCAAATTCAGGAGATCAATGAGCTAGCCGATGAAATTTCAGCTATTCCTACTTTGGATGCTGAATTATTACGAAGGGCAAAAGTTAGCGGCTTCGCTGATGCTCAAATTGCTGCATTGCGCGGCGTCCTTGAGACACAGATAAGAAGTGAGCGCGGAGTTGCAAATATCCATCCAGTATTCAAAATGGTTGACACCTGCGCGGCAGAGTTTGTTTCCAGCACGCCTTACTACTACTCCTCATATGATTTGGAGACAGAAGTCGTGCCACGGGTCAAGCCGGCGGTTATTATTTTAGGTAGTGGGCCAAATCGCATCGGGCAAGGTTTGGAATTTGATTACTCCTGTGTACACGCTGCTTTTGCGCTTCGTGAAGCGGGTTTTGAAACGATCATGATTAATTGCAATCCTGAGACCGTTTCCACAGATTATGACACCTCTGATCGACTCTACTTTGAACCACTTACATTGGAAGATGTCCTTGAAGTAGTAGCGGCTGAAAGTCTTGCGGGTCCAGTTCTAGGAGTCATCGCACAGCTCGGCGGTCAGACCCCTCTCGGTTTAGCACGCGGGTTACTGGAATCAGGTGTCACGATCCTAGGCACGAGTCCACAAGCGATTGATATGGCGGAAGATCGTGGTGAGTTTGGAAGAATATTGCAAGAAAATTTGCTCAATGCTCCTAAGTTCGGACTCGCCCGCTCCTATGAAGAAGCTTTAAAAGTGGCTACAGATATCTCATACCCAGTGTTAGTCCGTCCCTCCTTTGTCCTGGGCGGGCGCGGAATGGAGATCGTTTACGACGATGAATCACTGAAAGGTTTTATCGAGAAGGCCACGGAGATTACTCCGAACCAGCCCGTACTCATCGATCGCTTTCTCGATGATGCCATTGAAATTGATGTAGATGCTCTCTTCGATGGCACCGAACTTTATATGGCCGGGATAATGGAGCATATAGAAGAAGCGGGGATCCACTCAGGAGACTCTGCTTGCGTTCTACCAAGTATGTCACTGAGTGATTCGCAGTTAGCCGAAATCCGAATTGCGACTGAGAAAATTGCCCGAGGAGTTGATGTACGTGGACTGATCAACATTCAATTCGCGACCTCGCGAGCAGATGGGGTTCTCTACGTACTTGAGGCGAATCCACGAGCCTCTCGAACCGTGCCATTTGTCTCGAAGGCTACTGGTATCCCTTTGGCCAAAGCCGCCGCGCTGATTTCTATTGGACGAACCATCACCGATCTCCGCAGATCCGGATTATTGCCTTCAACAGGTGACGGAATTCCCTTCGGAGTCTGCGTCAAGGAAGCTGTGCTTCCTTGGAATCGATTCCGCCGCGTAGATGGAACTGGGGTCGACTCGGTACTTGGACCCGAGATGCGCTCTACAGGAGAGGTGATGGGTATTGCACAGACATTTGGTGAGGCCTATGCCAAGAGTCAGACCGCCTCATTTGGTGCATTGCCAATGAGTGGCAATGTATTTATTTCGCTATCAGAGCGCGATAAATTGGCGAGCGTGCAGCCGGCCCGAGAGCTCACCGATTTAGGGTTCAAACTTTTTACAACTATTGGTACGCACCGTTTATTAGAAGAACATGACGTCCCTTCAACGATAGTCCGCAAAAATTCTGAGGCGGGGGAGGGCTTGTCTGCAGTTGATATCATCAACACCGGCCAGGTAGATCTCGTCATCAATACCCCACTCGGCCGTGGCACCAGACATGATGGATGGTTAATTAGAACTGCGTCGGTGCAGCGTGGAATTCCGATTATCACCACAATTGCTGGATTCAAAGCTGCAGTAGCGGGAATCACGCAGTTGAGTAAGAGTGAGCCATCGGTTCTCTCCCTGCAGCATTGGCAGAAATTGGTGGGCAGATGATCAATGCAAAGGCAGTTCAAATCTCAGCCGAAATTATCTCTAACAAGAAGGTCGGCGCGTATAACCATATGGTCTTCGCAGTAGGCGAAATGGCCGCAAACTGTCGCCCAGGTAATTTCGTTGCTGTCTCCGTGGGTGGAACTAGCTCTTCCCTCGTTCTACGCCGCGCCTTTGCGATCTATCGCGCCGCACTGCGCTCCGATGGTGTTGGACTACTCGAATTAGTAATTGCCCCACAGGGCGGTGGAAGTAAATGGCTTGTCGCGCAGGATCCGGGCGATCGAGTTGATCTCATCGCCCCTTTAGGGACAGCCTTTGGGATACCTAAAGAACCTATCAATGCCCTACTCGTTGGTGGCGGATATGGTTCAGCTCCGCTCTTCTCTCTCGCCGAAACGCTCAAGGCCAGGGGTTGCCGAGTAGATATGGTTCTTGGAGCGAGTACTGCAGGAAAGATCTACGCGCCCCTCGAGGGTAAGCGTTCCGTAAACTCCATGACGATTACCACGGACGATGGCAGCGCAGGGATCGCAGGCCGAGTGAGCGATGTCTTACCTGATCTCATTAAGGAACATAATGTAGATGTGATTTATTCGTGCGGACCTATGGCGATGCTAGAAGCAATCACAATTATTTCGCAAAAGGCGGACGTTCTGCATCAATGTTCGGTCGAAGAGTCGATGGCCTGTGGGATCGGGGTCTGTATGACCTGTGTTCTACCTGTTGCAGGCGATGATGGAGTTATTCGCATGACCCGCAGTTGTGTAGAAGGACCCGTTATGGACGGCAACAAGGTGCTCTGGAGCAGATCTCGCGAAATTCCAGATGGAGTGTGGGGCAAATGAGCATCAACTTCAGCACCTCTATCGCTAGCACCTTCTTCCCCAACCCGATATTTACTGCTTCGGGGTGTGCTGGATCGGGTAAAGAGTTATCGCATTTCTTCCCGCTGACCGCTATCGGAGCGGTGGTTACGAAATCGATCATGATCAAACCACGTAGCGGGCGTGCGACCCCGCGGATGGCAGAAACCCCGAGCGGAATGTTGAACTCCATTGGTTTGCAAGGTCCGGGTATCGATTTATTCCTCGAAAACGATATCCCTTGGCTACGCGAACAAGGTGCGCGAATAATTATTAGTATCGCCGGAGAGAGCGTAGAAGATTACGCAATTCTTGCCCGAAAGTTGCGCAACGTCTCTGGAATTAGTGCGTTGGAAGTCAACATCTCCTGCCCCAATGTCGAAAATCGGGGACAGGTCTTTGCATGCAACCCAGATACCGCAGCTGCGGCAATCGCAGCAGTCCGAAGGAATATTGGGGGAGAGTTGCCGATCATCGCCAAACTTTCACCTGATGTTACGGATATAGTGGCGATTGCAGATAGCGTCATCACAGCGGGCGCCGATGGGGTTGCGCTTATAAATACCCTTTTAGGGATGGTCATTGATACGACTTCAATGGCTCCCAAGTTATCGCAGAAGACCGGCGGTCTCTCCGGTCCAGCAATTCGTCCCATAGCAGTCCGCGCCATTTACCAAGTGCGAGCGGCCTTTCCTAAGATTCCAATAGTTGGGATGGGTGGAGTAACGAATGGTCGCCAAGCCAAGCCAGTTATCGTCGCCACGCAAATGCTTGATTCCATGATTACAAATTCCACGCCAACCCGTGCTGAGGCAACTGACTGCGCAAACGCTGTCCTCGATGGTGCCGATGCC
>CAIKID010000208.1 GCA_903827345.1 uncultured Actinomycetes bacterium
TGTCCGGTAGTAATCATTAAATAGTAGTTAACGCCAACCCCGCTCATGGGCCATTACTACATCCTCGCCTTGCTGGTTTTCTCTCTGAATCTGCTGCCTGCTTTTGCCCCACCGACGATGGCTGTCTTGATATTTTATAAACTGAATACCGGTCTCGATACCGCAGCAATTATTGCGGTTGGAGTTCTTGCATCTGCTTCAGGGCGTTTTGTTCTTGCTCTCGGCACCAGAGCTTTGCGACCGAAATTGAAGAAGAAGTATGTGGAAAATTTGGAACGAATAGGTGAAGTAGTCCATCGCAATAGCAAAAGTATCATTCTCTATTTTCTATTCTTTCTCATCTCTCCATTACCTTCAGCGCAGATCTTCGAAGCCGCAGCTCTCATGAATGCCCGCTTGGTGCCCATAACTATCGCTTTCCTGATTGGCCGCTCGATTAGTTATACGGTTTATGTGGCAGGTGCGGCAACCTTAAAACAACATGCCATGAGCAGCGTTTTACTTGACTCGCTAAAATCTCCGTGGGGAATTGCCATTCAAGTAATTGCGCTGGGATGTCTCTATCTCCTGCTTAAAGTGGACTGGGCTAAGCGACTGCCTCGTCAATAGAAGCAATTACTCGTGATTGATAACCAGTGAAGATAAGTAATAGGACAGAAATATAGAGCGCGATCGGCAAAGAGGTGAGTTGCGATACACCGCCCGTGAGCGTTGGCCCGATGAAGTAAGCAGCAAGCCCAATGATATTGACGCGGGCCAGTGCGACCGATGGTGCGACTCCTGGCACTCGAGCTGCAGCATTCATGAAGGCGGGAACCATAGGTCCGATTCCAAGTCCGGCGGCGGCAAAACCAATACAGATGATGATGGCAGCCGGAACCTTTGCATGCGCAGAGAGCGGTACAGCAATTGCAATCGAAAGACCCCAGGTAATTCCCGCGAAGAATCCACCCACGCGTACGGTTCGGCGCGGTCCATATTTTGCCAACCAATGATCACCTAAGAATCGGCTTGTGATCATTGCAAGAGCAAAGGTTGCGAAGGCGATCGCATCTGCGCCTTTACCAATTCCCATATGTTCATGCAGAAGTACGCCGCCCCAATCACTGGCAGCTCCTTCAGGCAATAAACAACCAAGAAGCCCAAGCCCGATTGCCCATAGTGGGAGCGAGGTCTTGTCGAAGAAGGAGAGCTTGCCTTCGGAAGTTCCGTCCTCACCTTTGTGTTCATCTTCATTGCCGCTGAGCAAAAAGTAAATACCAGGGATGTAAAGAATGAATGCGATCACCGCAACTACTTTGAGTTCAGTCTGTGGCGAGATAACGTGAGCGAGTAATCCACCAGTTACCGTAGAAACAAAAGATCCAACGCTCCAACTGCCGTGGAAGGTAGACATCCAACGCCGATCCAAAATCTTTTCGACGGCTACCGCTTGCGTATTTACGGTGATATCCAGCATGACATAACCAAAACCCATGATGAAGAGCGCGGTGAATAGTTGCAAAACTTGGTGTGCAGCGCCCATGAGGAATAGACCACCAGGCATAAAGAGCGCGCCGACTGCAGCGATCCGCTGAGAGCCGAAGGTGTGAGTAAGTCGACCACCGACCTGCGATCCGATGAGCGCACCAAAGGTGCTGCCGAGCAAAATCACACCGAGCCCACCGTCGCTGAGCGCCAACTGATGCTTTATTTCGGGGATACGCGGGACCCAAGCCATCGAGACGATGCCCATGAGAAAGAAGAGGTACCACAAGGCATTTCGGGCGTTCTTGCCGCGGCGCATAATCACGCCCAAATCTTAGGCACCTAGGGGGCTTTGTGCTTACTTTCTGCGGGTCATTATGCTTTCACTATGACAACTCACCGCTCCGAAATTTTTGCCATCTCTGACGAGTACATCGATACCTTGGGACGCATGAGCCCAATGAACGCGACCGCATTGGGGATCTCGGGTTATGACCACCTGCTCGATGATTTTTCAGTTGCAGCTGAGACGAAAGCTGCCGATTACCGTCGCGACGTGCTCAATCGCGTGAAGGCAATGACTCCCATTGATGATATTGACCGTATCGCTCGCGAGGTCTTGATCGAGCGTGTGGAAGCCTCACTGAAATTATTTGATTCCAAGGAGGCCTTCATCACCTACGGCCCCATCGCGAACCCAGTTGCAGGCATTCGTTCAATCTTTACCCTGATGAATACCGATACTCCGGAAGCTATCGCAAATGTGGCGTCGCGTCTCAATGCAATTGGCAAGGCTTTAGATTCGTGGAAGTCGACCTTGGAAGAGATGCATAAGCAGGGCTTAGGAACTTCGCGTCGACAAGTTTTGGGAGTTTCTGAACAATTAGAAGTGCATGGCTCCGGCGGATATGCCGATATGGCCCGCTCCATTGACTCTGAAGGAAAATACCCAGATCTACATCTTGCAGCATTGAGCGCTGAGGCGGCATGCCTTTCGATGTCCGCATGGATGAAGAACGTTCATGCACCTCGTTCACTTGATGTAGATGGAGTTGGTGCTGAGCGATACGCACCATGGGCTCGATACTTTACGGGTGCAGAATTGGATCTGCGCGCTACCTACGAATGGGCAGTCGAGGATCTCAATCAAATCAATGCTCGTATGTACAGAGCTGCAGACAAGTTGGGTCTATCTGGCAAAAGTCTTAAAGAGGTTGCAGAATATTGTGAAGATGCCGAACTGCATCGCATCGACGGCGAAGAGAACCTACTTGCCAAACTCATCGAATTCACGGAGCAAGCAGTAGCGAAGTTGGATGGTGTCTATTTCGACATTGATCCTCGCATCAAATTCTGTGACGCGCGAATTGCACCGGAAGGATCAGCCGCAGCACCTTATTACATGCCGCCAAGTGAGGATCTCTCTCGTCCTGGAACAACGTGGTACCCAACTCTGGGGCACACTCGATTTAACTTCTGGCATATCGCTTCAACCTGGTATCACGAAGCGGTTCCCGGCCACCATTTGCAATGTGCCACTGCAACGATTGAAAGCGACCGCCTCACCCGCTTCCAACGTACAGACGCATGGATCAGCGGATACGGCGAAGGATGGGCGCTCTATGCAGAGCGTTTCATGGATGAGCTAGGGGCCTTTGAAGATCCGGCCTACGAACTCGGATATTTATCGGGCCAAGCAATGCGCGCCGCCCGTATTATCGTGGATATCGGAATGCACTGCGGATATGAAGATTTCGATGGCAAGTTATGGAACGCAGACTCTGCCTTTGACTTGATGGTGAATCGCGCTCTTCTCGCTCCAGATTTTGCAAAATCAGAGATCGATCGTTATCTGGGCTGGCCGGGCCAAGCAATTTCCTACAAGGTGGGAGAGCGCGTTTGGGTTCGTGCTCGCGAAGATGCTAAGAAGC
Source organism: uncultured Actinomycetes bacterium (assembly GCA_903827345.1). GTDB lineage: Bacteria > Actinomycetota > Actinomycetes > Nanopelagicales > Nanopelagicaceae > PALSA-747. Next base: position 3,399 of record CAIKID010000208.1, read on the forward strand.
GTCTGGGAGATAAGTTTGATATTAAGGCCTGGCACAACTACGCGCTCAAGATCGGCCCTATGGGACTCGATCCATTTGAACGCGAGATGGCTACTTACAAAGGTTAATTATTTAAGGCCGGGGCAGATCGGCTTAGGGCCACCGTTAGTGTTTCCATAGCGGTGGTTTGTAATACTGACGCTTTGCTCCAATAACCAACGTGGCACTTCAATATCTCCTCGTTGTGCAATGGGGCGGGTATCCAGAGTGATTCCTTTTGCCAGCAGTGCGGCGCGCGGTGGAACTTCATGCGACAACCAACGCACCTTTCCAGTGGCACGCGCAACTAAATCCTCGACCGATTCCTCTTTGCTACTGCTAAATTCAACGCCAGCTCCGGTGAGATCCGAGATATATTTTGCAAAAGCTGTCTCATCGCGAGAGGTCTCGTGATCGAAGCGCACGATAATGGGAGATAGCGGCCTGCGGTAGCGATGGTAGTTGCGCTCCACATCCAACTCGCTGTAATCAATTGCCTGCGTTCCGATCTCTTTCCACCACTTTGCAGCACTGCGTTTGGCGAGATCCAAGTGTTGGATAGGTGCCCAGTTGCGCAGCGTATTTACATAATGCCGCCCGCCCGCTTTTGCAGTTGAACCGACGCTGCTGCGCTTCCATCCGCCAAATGGTTGGCGATTTACAACTGCTCCGGTTATTCCACGATTGATATAAAGATTTCCTGCTTCGACGTTATCCATCCAATAGGCGAGTTCCATGGGATCGAGCGAATGAATCCCGGCGGTGAGCCCAAAATCTGTGGCGTTCTGCCATTGCACCGCTGTCTTGAGATTTGGAGCAACCATAAGTGCCAGAACCGGACCGAACCATTCGTTGCGATGACTCCATGATCCAGGCTGAACGCCGACCTTGATTCCAGGGCGCCATAAGTGTCCGTTGTGATCGAGCTGCACTGGCTCGACCAGCCAGCTCTCACCGTCATCGAGTTGATGCAAAGCCCGAGAGAGGTTGCCCTCTGGAGGTCGAATTATCGGTCCAACCGCAGTCCCAAAGTGGTATCCGGCTCCTACTTGGAGGCTAGAAACGTCGTCGACCAGCTGACGTTTAAATGCGGGATCCTTATAAATGCTTTCGATAATGATTCCGAGGCTAGCGGCAGAGCACTTTTGCCCGGCATGACCAAAGGCCGATTGCACTAAATCTTTTACTGCGGCATCAATATCTGCGCAGGCCGTAATAACGAGGGCATTCTTACCGCTCGTCTCTGCGAGCAGGTTCACTTCGTTGCGCCATTGCACGAACATGTTGGCGGTATCAAAAGCCCCCGTCAGAATCAGCGCCTTGATCGCAGGATGCGTGACTAAATACTGCCCATTTTCATCATCGAGGCTGGGCAAGAATTGCAAAGCATCATCGGGGATACCGGCCTCCCACAATTGCTGCGCTAGCTCCCACGCAGTGGCAACAGTCTCTGGTGCGGGTTTGAAGAGCACCGGATTGCCGGCAGCAAGTGCAGCAAATAAACCACCAGCAGGAATTGCGTAAGGAAAGTTCCAGGGCGGTATAACCAGGACAGGACCAATCGGCGTGCTCTTCTCATCATCAATGGATGCGGCGTAGAACCGAGCGAAGTCAATCGCTTCACTTATTTCGGGATCGGCTTCTGCGACCGTCTTGCCTGCGTCGCGTGTCATAACAGCGATGCTCTCTGTCCGCTTGGTCGACATGTGAGCAGCAACGTGCTCCAAAATTGTTTTTCGCTCGGCGGCGCTCTTGTCACCCCACGATGAAGATTCGGCAACAGCGATTGCCTGGTCAACATGTTCCGTATTGATAACCGAGTAGGAATACCACTGATCCCCTTCGGCACTGGGATCGCTGCCAACACCCTGATCTTTTGTAGCAATAGCTTTTCCATTAATAACGATCGGAATAATCGCTCCATTATTGCTACGTGTTGCCGCAATTGCCTTTGTCACCTCGCGAATAAAACTAGTTCGCGTTGGATCTCCCGATGGCTCGTTGAAAAATCCAGATCCGCGTTCCGGCTTGATCAGATGTCGCCTGGAAGAGGTGGAAATTGTGTGTCGTTCCTGCACTGAATTTTCAAATCGTGTTTTTTGATCTGTGAATTTTGCCGCGCTCTTTCCGATGTCAAAGGCTGCCTTTAAGTAATTTTCATCAGAGGTATTTTCATCCAAACGCCGTACCAGATAGGCAACAGCGGAGGCAAAATCATCAGCCCGCGTGACTGGCGCGTAGAGCAATACTTGGTGGCCCGATTGGGTAACGGCAAGTGCTTCTGCATTGGCCATACCTTCGAGCATTTCAATATCGAGTTGCTTGAGTACATGGCGTTTGCGTGCAACCTCGATAGCCCAGGTGAGGTGGAATAAGTTGTGGCTGGCAATGCCGATCCGAACCGCATCAGCAATTTCGGGGCGAAGGGCGGTATCGATTAAACGGGAATAGCTGGCATCTACATCTGCCTTGGTGGGATACGGCGCTGCAGTCCAGCCGTTGAACTCTGCTTCGGCGCGCTCCATCGCAAGGTTTGCGCCTTTTACCAGACGAATTTTTATAGTTCCGCCCGATTTAACATGGCGCTCTTTCGCCCAAGTGACTAAATCATAAAAGGCGGCGTGCGATTCTGGTAGATATGCCTGTAGCACAATCCCAGCAGTAAAATGAGAAAATTCTTTCTCGGATAGAACGCGCTTAAATGCATCTACGGTAAGTGCTAAATCGCGGTACTCCTCCATATCAAGATTAATAAATGTTTTGTTCTCTTGCGATGCGCGATAAAGAATACGTAATCGATCGCAGACCTTCTCTAATGAACCGGCGTGATCGATGGTTATCATCTGTGCGACCACAGCAGATAGTTTGACCGAGATGTAATCAACATCTGGTCGGGCGATCATTTCCAGAATCTGTTTGAA
>CAIKID010000209.1 GCA_903827345.1 uncultured Actinomycetes bacterium
CAGATCACGCACCGCTGGAGAGAATTCTGCACGTGGATCAAAGCCTTGAGGCTGAAGATGCGTCAAAACCTTCGCTAAGAATTGATGGTGCCCACGATGCGAGCCGTTAACGCTATCCTCGCTGCGCAGTGGAAGAGCTGATGCAACAGCTCCACCTTCTTGACCAATGCTCGAATGGACCGGTCCGTGAATGAGAGATGCTGCCGCTAATTCCAGTAAATACTCTTCGAATGTGCGGATAAGCACCATCTCAACGAGCATATTCTTTAAGAGAGCGGGCTCAGCGTTATCCCAATCCGACGGCATGACAACAACTTCTAGCCAAGGAGCGGTCGATTTGTGCTTATGATGAAGTGGCATTTATTCCTTTACCTTCTTAACAAATTTCTCTGGATTGTGATCAAAGGCTTTCCCGTTTGGATAAGTAACTAATTCGAATTGCATCCCCCATGGGGACAGGAAGTAAACCCAGTGCTGGCCCTCGCTAGGACCCTTACTAGCAGTGGGTTCGCCGAGGATTTGAATGTTATGCAATTTAAGGTGAGCTAGCGCTGCTCCCATATCCTCAACGTAGAGTGCAACGTGATGACCGCCAACATCACTGTTTCTCGGAACTGTTCCATCTTGTTCTGGTGCGGAATATTCGAATACTTCGAAGATTGCAACGCCGTTGAGCTTAAAGAAATGCAATTCCTTCATGATGGCGCGAGGATGAACATTTAAATGTTCCTGCATCCAGTTCTCATCACTCTGAAAGGGCCCAAGGGTGTACATATATTCGCAGCCTAAAACATCAATGAAGAATCGAGTCGCGTCTTCTAGATTGGGAACTGTTATACCGACATGATCTACTCGCTGTAAGCCAGGTATCCCTTTTGACATAGCCATGATGTTAGTAAGGATTTGCCACAAAGAGCTCTTGAGCAGGGAACTTAGTCAAGATATGTACACCACTATCGGTGACGACTACCTCTTCTTCGATGCGCGCTGCCGAGACACCATCGGAGGCGGGGCAATACGTTTCAAGCGCAAAAACCATTCCTGGGCGAATTTCAATGGGATTCTCCAGGCTATTGAGACGCGAAATGATCGGACGCTCGTGCAGCCCCAGCCCAAGGCCGTGACCGAATTGCAGACCAAAGGCAGCCAACTCACTATCAAAACCAAACTCTTCTGCCTTGGGCCAAACTTTTGCGATCGCGGCAGTATCTGTTCCAACCTTGACAGCATTAATAGCTGCATCCATCCATTCGCGAGCCTTTGTGTAAGCGTCGCGCTGCGATGGGGTTGAGCTTCCGACTGCAAAGGTACGGTAGTAACAGGTGCGATATCCATTAAAGGAGTGAATGATGTCGAAGAAAGCTTGATCTCCCGGGCGGATCAGGCGGTCGGTAAAGTTATGTGGGTGTGGATTACAACGCTCACCTGAAATGGCATTGATCGCTTCTACTTGATCAGAACCCATTTCATAGAGCCGTTTATTTGCCAGCGCCACGATTTCATTCTCGCGGATGCCTGGCTTTAGCATATCGACGATATTTTGATAGACGCCATCAACCATCGCTGCGGCTTGATTAAGCAACATGATCTCATCTTGGTTTTTGATAAGACGAGCATCAAGCATCTCCTGTTGGCAATCCACGACGGTTAAACCTTGGCGTTGCATCTCAAAGAGAAAAGCTGGTTCAACAATATCTACGCCAACCGGAAGATGGGCAACGCCCGCATCTTCTAGAAGCCCTTTAATCTCTTTAATAGCCGATTCCATAAGCCCAGCTGAAGGAGCAACTGCGCCACGCATACCCAACATTCCGGGGCGATTATTTTCGACTTTAAGCCATGGAGAATATAACTTGTGATGGCGAACAGCGGAGCCAAAATCCCAGAGCATTGGTTCGCCGTCGCGAGTTAAAAGTGCGTAGCGAGTCATCTTGTCGCCAAGTGCTCCGCCCACCCACGATTGAGTGGTGTAACGAATGTTGTAGAAATCAAAGAGTAGGAAGGCTCCACAGTCACTGGAATTGAGCGACTCTTTGGCGCGACCGATGCGATATTTTCGGAGTCGATCAAAATCAACGCGCATTTCATAATCAACCCCCATATGTCCCGGGGCTTGCAGCGGAGTGTTATTAGCCATTACTTTCTACCTCAAGTCCACTTAGCACTTTCTTATTTTCTGACACAAGAGTCATTCCAGCACGGCGGGCTTGTTCAATCAATAGGATCATGAAATCTTCATCGACATGCCCGGCACCTCGCGCCGACGCAGTGATCTGTTGAGCTGCAGCGGTAATTGGCATTGGAACTTCCAATTCATATGCTGCATCCAAACCTAGATCGAAATCCTTGAGGAGTAAGGGAATAGTAAATGTTGGCGTGAAATCTAAATTCACGATAGACGGGGATTTGTATTTGGTGAAAGTAGATCCCATGACCGAGTCGTTGAGGAATTCTAGGAAAGCAGAGCGCTCGACTCCGGCCTTCTCTGTCAATGTAACAATTTCGGCCAGTGTCTGAGCAACGACTCCCAACATGATGTTGTGAGCAATCTTCACCAAGCGAGCGACTTCGCCTTCGCCGACGTACGTGACTTTACGGCCGAAGAGATTGATGAGAGCTGCAACTTCTTCGTAAACATCTTTTGGTCCAGAGACCGCAACAGTTAACTTTCCAGC
>CAIKID010000210.1 GCA_903827345.1 uncultured Actinomycetes bacterium
CGGTCTTTTTATTTTATCCGAGCACATTTTCAAAGGAGAGGAGTTCTTATGACCCAGCCACATGACAAATTTGGCAATGTCCATGAACTTCTCGATGAGTACATCGAACTCGAGTCAGAACTCGCCGATCCATCCATTCACAGCGATCAAGGCAAGGCGCGCCGACTCGGAAAGCGTTATGCCGAATTGGGACCAGTAATTGCAGGTTACCGAGCTTGGAAGAACGCCACTGATGATCTGGCTGCGGGTCGCGATATGGCCGCCGAGGATCAAGAATTTGCGGCTGAAATTCCAGCCCTTGAAAGTGCCCTGGAACAGAGCGAGACCAAACTGGAAGAGTTGCTCCTTCCGCGCGATCCCAATGACGACCGCGATGTGATTATGGAAATTAAGGCCGGAGTTGGTGGCGATGAATCTGCCCTCTTCGCTGGCGATCTATTGCGGATGTATCAGCGTTATGCAGAACGTCAAGGCTGGAAGACCGAGATCATCGATACCACCGACTCCGAAATGGGCGGTTACAAAGATGTCTCAATGGCTATCAAATCCAGAGGTGTGGGTGAGCCAGGCAAGACTCCTTACGCCAAATTGAAATTTGAAGGTGGAGTGCATCGCGTACAACGTGTACCAGAGACCGAATCCCAGGGTCGGATTCATACCTCTGCGGCGGGCGTCTTGATCCTCGCCGAGGCCGACGAGGTAGATGTTGAAATTCGCCAGCAGGACCTGCGAATCGATGTCTTTCGCTCCTCTGGCCCCGGAGGGCAATCGGTAAATACCACCGATTCCGCCGTTCGAATCACGCATATTCCAACAGGAATCGTTGTCTCGTGTCAGAACGAGAAATCTCAGCTGCAAAATAAGGAGTCAGCGCTGCGTATTTTGCGCGCGCGCATGTTGGCCGCCGCTCAAGAAGAGGCAGATCGGATCGCTTCTGTCGCCCGTAACTCTCAGGTCCGTTCAGTAGATCGCAGCGAAAGAATCCGTACCTATAACTTTCCCGAGAACCGCTTGAGCGATCACCGAGTCAACTTTAAAGCCAATAACTTGGATGCCGTTTTAAACGGAGAGCTTGATGACGTTATTTCAGCATTGCTTGAGGCCGATAAGGCAACAAAGCTGGCCTCTGGGGACCATTAATTCCTCATGGCCAAGGATCTTCTACGTCAGACAAGAGATTACTTTAAGGCGCAGGGTATCCCCGAGATCGATGCATCCATTCTCTTAGAACACCTTTTGTCATGTACTCGTAGCGAGGTGCAACTGAAGGTACTGCGTATGAGCGATGAAGAGGTCGACGAACTCGATAGAAATTTACGTCGCCTTGTGTTGCGCCGACAGAATGGCGAACCAGTCCAGTACATCACCGGGGTGGCACCTTTTAGATATTTGGAATATCAGGTTGGCCCAGGTGTATTGATTCCCCGCCCCGAAACCGAATCACTTGTCTCTATCGTGCTCACCGAAATTAAAGAGCATCCTGCATCGCAAAAGTTGAGTGTCATTGATCTAGGTTCTGGCAGTGGTTGTATTGCAATATCTCTAGCAACGGAGCGAGATACCCTCGGCGTAACTGCTGTCGAGAATTCTGTTGATGCGCTTTCCTGGCTTCATAAAAATGTTGAAACCCTCGCTCCCCGGGTTCGCATAGTTGAAGGCAGCGTCACTGGCGCCTGCAAGGGAGAAACCTTCGATCTAGTGGTCGCTAATCCGCCCTATATTCCCAATCAGCAAGAGATACCTGTAGAAGTTCGAAAAGAGCCAGCTGTCGCTTTATTTGGAGGCGACGGGCAAGGAATGGCAATTCCGGCCCTCTTTATTAGCGCAGCCACCCGGTTATTGAGGACTGGTGGATTTTTTGCGATGGAGCACGATGAAACTCAAGGCTCTGCGATTGCCAGCCTTTTAAGCACTGATTATGAAGATATTAAATTGATAAATGATTTAACTGGAAGGCCGCGATTCACCACCGCCAGAAAGAGTTAGCGCGCAGCGATATAGGTTGGACGCTGACCGACCCTTTGCATAACACATTGCATAAGTTGTAGATCTCCAGCTCTAAATCCCGCTGCGGATGAGAGCAGATAGTAATTCCACATTCTTTGGAACCGAAGGTCGTATTGCGGAATCTCTTGCCATTTTGCCGAAATATTCTTATGCCAAGCAAGCAGAGTTCGATCATAATCCGGTCCAAAATTCTGAACATCCTCAATGACAAAATCATTCTCGGCTGCTTTTGAGATCTGGGTAAGTGATGGAAGCACTCCTCCCGGGAAGATGTAGCGATCAAAGAATGGGTCAGTGACCTGCTTGGTAATGTTCGAAACGATGGTGTGATGCAACATGCGACCACCAGGTGCCAATAAATCGTCGCACTTGTGGAAGAAAGTCTTGTAATTCTTTGGACCTACATGCTCCATCATTCCAATGGATACGATCCGATCGAATTGCCCTTGCAAATCTCGATAATCTTGTTGAATAAAGGTAATGCCGAGTCCCGCAGATCTCTCTCTCGCCATGTTGATCTGATTGTCAGCGGGGGAGATGCCGGTCGCCTGTACGCCATAATTCTTGACGGCATGGCGCAAGAAACCGCCCCATCCGCTTCCGATATCCAATATTCGCATCCCAGGCTGTAACTCCAATTTGTGGCAGATAAGATCAAATTTAGCTATCTGCGCTTGGTCCAAAGTTTTGGCTTTTGCCCAGTAAGCGCAGGAATAAGCCATCTCTGCATCCAACATTTTGGAATACAGGTCGTTACCTATGTTGTAGTGGTGCTTGGCATTTTTGGCAGCTTTTTGCTTTGACTGATTATTAAGTAGGTAAGAGCGAGCCACGTGGAGAGCCAGCGCTGGGCTGGGCCGAAGCAGGTTGAGGACATCAATCGAAAGTAGTTTGGTGATCATCACATCGATGGCTTCACAATCCCACCAACCATCCATATAGCTCTCCGCAAAACCCAACTGCTTCTGCGAAATAACTCGGTCCCAAGTCTTCTCATTGTGGACCTGGATGCTCCACGGCTCGGGACTATTGAGTGGGATGCCAGCTGCTTCCAAGATTCGTAGGGCAACATCTCTGCTGGACATCCTCGCATTTTGCTATAAATAGTTATGGCCTTCAAGGATTTATTGGAGTGATTCGGGCAGTAAGGCATGATTGAATGGCGCAATGCCCAAGAGACCGACTACGCGCTGGTTGCCGGGATTCATAGCGCTGGGTGTTACGTGGGGTGGATCCTTCCTATTTATTAAATGGGCTCTCCTTTCGCTTAATTCAGTCGGAGTGGCATTTATGCGCGGGTTGATTGGGGGGTTTACCCTGCTTCTCTACTGCCTCGCCACAAAGACCAGGCTCCCTAATAAATGGCGAGAGTGGGGCCACTTAGCAGTTGTGGCGCTCTTGCTGAACGCAATACCGGGGTACCTATTTGCGCTGGGGGAAACCCATGTATCGAGCGTTATGGCTGGCCTCTTGAACGCCACAACCCCACTAATGACGGTCCTGGTTATAACGGTGGGGTTTAGAGAGCAGAGAATCGATCGAAATCAAGGGCTTGGAGTAGTTATTGGCTTCTTTGGAATTGTTTTGGTTACGGGCGCACTCACCGGACTGAGCGCCAGTTCTTGGCGCGGAGTTATCGAACTTCTTTGTGCGACTCTCTGCTACGGGATCTCTTTTCCATACTCTCGCCGGTACGTCAACGTTCTGGATTATTCGCCGCGCTCGCTCGCGGCCAGCCAAGTGACTATAAGCGCGGTTTTACTAGCGCCATTTGCCCTCATCCAGGGGATTTCTCATTCGCCATGGACTGGTAAATCGATTTGGGGAATTCTAATTTTGGGAGCGCTGGGTACGGGCTTTGCGTACATCTGGAACTTTCGCAATGTGCGCTTAGCGGGAAGCTTGGTTGCTAGTACGGTCACATACATCACTCCCGTGGTCGCAACCCTGCTCGGTATTTGGTTGCTCAAGGAGAGTTTTAAGTCAACGCAGATCATCGGTGGGTTGTGCGTACTACTTTCAGGAGCGTTGGTTCAGAAGCGAATTAAGCTGATACGGAGTTCTTAAAACTTTCCATGCAACTGGGAGCACAGAAGTAATACTTCACTCCTTCGTGTTCAAAAGTTGCTGCA
>CAIKID010000211.1 GCA_903827345.1 uncultured Actinomycetes bacterium
AACGTGGAGCTGAGGGGATTTGAACCCCTGACCCCTTGCATGCCATGCAAGTGCGCTACCAGCTGCGCCACAGCCCCAATTTGGTAATTGAGCGGGTTTAACCCCGCTCAAGATGTCCTATCTTAATTCATCAAGTGTTAAAGGCAAACGCGGGCAGTCATTCCAGAGGCGATCGAGCATGTAATAACTGCGGAGCTCCTGCGATTGGATATGAACGACGAGGTCGGAATAATCGAGCAGAACCCACTGGCCCTTGCCTTCGCGACGGATCGGCTTCTCGCCTATTTCCGCTAACTTCTTGAAGACTTCATCGGCAATCGCTTCGACCTGACGCTCGTTAGCGGCGGTGGCGATCAGAAAGACTTCGGATAAAACCATCTGCTCGGTCATATCGATGGCAACGATATCGAGACCCAACTTCTCGTTGATGACTTCGGCGGCTTTCTGGGTTAACGCTCGAACTTGCTCACTTGCTGCCATAGAGGCCACGCTCCTTGATATAGGTCAAAACTGATTCGGTGAGAAACTCTTTTGGATCTCGACCTGATTCAATGATCTCGCGCACCTTTGTCGCCGAAATATCCAGCGCATCGATCTCGACCTCTGGGAAACCAGACTTAGCTGATTTTTCACCAGGCCGGCGAACGACTACAACTTCGACCAACTTTTTGAGTGCATCGGCCTTGTGCCACTTATCAAAGTTAGATGCGGCGTCGCTGCCCAGAATTAAAGTGAATGAATCCTTGGGAAAGAATGGCTTAAGTTGGGCGATGGTATCGATCGCGTAGGTAGGTCCGTCTCGGCGGACTTCGAGATCGGTCAGAACTACTTTTTCTTGCAAAGCATCGGAGAGATCATCGAGAGCGAGCGTGCACATTTCGACGCGGTCAAAGCCAGATGCTTCGGGCTTTTCGCTGCGCATATATGGGTCGCCAGCAGGCACGACCATGATGGAGTCGAAGCGATCAGCTAGTGATTCGATGATGTGGAGATGTCCACGATGAATGGGGTCAAAAGTCCCACCCAGTATTCCTACATGTGCGATCTGCTTAGTCCCGATCTAGGCGAAGTACTAAGAAGAGCAAGAGTCCCAAGACGACGAATATGGTGACTCCGAAAAAGACAGGAGAGGCTGGAAGAGGGCGTACAACGGTCTGCACCTCACGGAAAAGTAGGTTCTTCAGCATTGGGCTACTTTAACCCATCGGGACCGTGGGCGAGTAATTGCTTAAATTGCGCCTCATTGAGCACGCGAACCCCAAGTTCTTCGGCCTTGGCGGCCTTTGAACCAGGTGAATCCCCCACCACAACATAGTTGGTCTTCTTGGAGACGCTGCCAGAACTCTTGCCACCATGGAGCGTGATTGCTTCATCAACCCCATCGCGAGTGAAAGATTCCAGCGAACCAGTGACGACCAAGGTCAATCCTGCAAGAGTCTGTGGGTTGGTATTCACGAAGGTTTCGACCATCGCAACACCGGCCTCACTCCATTTGCGAATGATCGCTTGATGCCAATCGATGTCGAACCATTCGATCACAGATTGGGCGATGATCTCTCCGACACCATCAACGGCAGCTAACTGCTCCAGGGATGCCTGAGTGATTGCCGCTACAGATCCAAATGATTTCGCCAAACTCTGGGCGGCTGTTGGACCGACGTGGCGAATCGAAAGCGCAACAAGAACGCGCCAGAGCGGACGGGATTTGGCCCCATCGAGCGCAATTAACAACTTCTCGGCATTGGCACCTAAGGCGCCATCCTTTTTGGTGAAGAATTCGCTGGTTGCCAATTGATCCGAGGTGAGATCGAAGAGATCGCCTTCATCGGTGATCAATCCGCTTTCTAGCAAAGCGGTGGCGGCTTCGAATCCCAATACGTCGATATCGAGTGCCGCGCGCGATCCGATGTAGAACAAACGTTCACGCAACTGGGCCGGACAAGATTGGGTATTGGGGCAACGAATATCAACATCGCCGACCGAGATCGCCTTGAGCTTTGTCCCGCAATCCGGGCACTTGGTTGGCATGACAAATGCCCGCTCGCTACCATCTCGCTTCTCGACTACAGGGCCAAGTACTTCGGGAATTACATCACCGGCTTTACGGATGATGACGGTATCTCCGATCAAAATCCCCTTGCGCAATACCTCTTCATGATTGAGCAGCGTTGCATTGGAAACTGATGAACCTGCAACCACAACGGGTTCCATATAAGCAAAGGGTGTGACACGACCGGTACGACCGACACTGACTTTGATATCGAGCAATTTGGTAGTGACTTCGACGGGTGGGTACTTGAAGGCGATAGCCCACTTAGGTGCGCGCGATGTGTAACCAAGTTGGTTCTGAATGTCGATCTCGTTTATTTTGATAACAACGCCGTCGATCTCGTGCTCGACATCATGGCGATTAGTCTGATAAAAATTAATGAACTCTTCTACCTCTTTGCGAGTCTGCACCACTTTGTAACGAGTGCTCGTTGGCAGACCCCACGACTTTAATAATTCGTATGCCTGAGATTGGCTGGTGAAGGATGCGCCTTCGATGGCGCCGATACCGTGAACAACCATGGAGAGTGGTCGGCTGGCAGTTACGCGCGGATCCTTTTGGCGCAATGAACCTGCAGCTGCGTTACGTGGATTGGCGAAGGCGGCCTTGCCGGATTCTTGGATCTCTTCGTTAAATTCGTTAAATGCTTTGAGCGGGAAGAAGACTTCACCGCGGACTTCCAGGAGCGAGGGAATGTTCTTGCCTACCAGCTCGTGCGGAATAACCGAGATCGTCTTGATATTGAGCGTGACATCTTCACCGGTCACGCCATTGCCGCGAGTAAGAGCCTGGACTAGCTTGCCGTCGCGATAGAGCAGATTAATTGCAAGACCATCGACCTTTACTTCGCAGAGCCAAGAATTGGTGACATCGGCCTTGTCGATGCGGTCAAACCAGGTCGCAAGTTCATCGAAGCCAAAGACATTGTCGAGCGATGTCATCTTCGATATGTGATCGCGCGCTTCAAATCCGGTAGCGAAACCGCCGCCAACTATCTGGGTGGGTGATTCGGCAGAGCGATATTGCGGATACTTACTCTCTAAAGCTTCGAGCTCTTTGAGTTTGGCATCGAATTCGGCATCGCTGATGATCGGTTTATCAAGGACGTAATAGCGAAATTGGTGGTCGCGCAGCTCTTCGCCCAAAGCGGCGATCTTCTCTGCGATCTCGACTGACATGCGTTAAAACTACAGGGTTGCGCTGACGGTGGCCGAGCCGACAACCCGATCGCCATCATAAATAACGAGTCCTTGGCCAGTGGCGAGTCCAAAGAGCGGCTCATCGAGCACTGCAACGATCGACGTATCGCTCGTTGTGTAGGTGCACGGCAGCGGTGCTCCATGTGCGCGAATCTGCGCAAAGCCGCGATGTTCGGTATCTGAAACCGGTTGTACGCCACACCAGATTGGCTTCTCGCCCGTGATGACGCTAACGGCAAGAGCATCTTTGGTGCCGACAACAACGGTGTTGGACTTTGGTTCAATCTTTAATACATAGCGGGGAACTCCACCCTCGGCGGGAACGCTTAAGCCCAAGCCGCGACGTTGTCCGATTGTGTAGGTATAGGCACCTTGGTGCTCGCCAACTTTGACGCCATCTTCATCAACGATCGGCCCGGCTGCGCTACCCAATTTGTCGCGCAACCAACCCGCATTGTTGCCTGATGGAATAAAGCAGATGTCATGACTGTCTGGCTTGTTAGCTACGTAGAGTCCGCGTGCCTTGGCTTCCTTGCGCACATCTTCCTTCTTGGTGTCACCCAAGGGAAACATCGCCCCAGCAATTTGCTTTGTGTTGAGAACGGCTAAGACATAGGACTGATCTTTGAGTGGATCGACGGCGCGATGCATGGTGCGCCCTATCTCGCTCTCTTTCATGATCGCATAGTGTCCTGTTGCTACGGCGTCATATCCCAGCGCACTTGCGCGATCCAAGACAGCTTCGAATTTAATCTTCTCGTTACAACGCAGACATGGATTAGGCGTGCGACCTTGGGCATACTCTTCGATGAAATTTTCGACCACCCCGGCGTGAAACTCCTCGGCCATATCCCAAATATAAAAAGGGATACCGATCATATCTGCGGCGCGACGGGCGTCGTGTGAATCTTCGATGGTGCAACATCCGCGCGCACCAGAGCGATACTTCTGTGGATTAGAAGAGAGCGCGAGATGAACGCCGATAACTTCGTGGCCAGCATCGACAGCGCGTGCAGCAGCAACTGCGGAGTCGACACCACCACTCATCGCGGCGATTACCTTCACTATTTAGCTCCCTTGTATGCGGCGCGCACCGAAGCAACCACGCCGGCTATTACCTCACCGACGAGATGAATCTCTTCTGCGGTCGTTGATGTACCAAGAGAGAAGCGTAACGAAGCGCGCACTTCGCGCTCTTCCAACCCCAGGGCTAAGAGCACATGGCTGGGACGTTGTACGCCGGCGCTGCAGGCAGATCCGGTAGATGAGGCGATACCGGCGTTGTCGAGCATTAATAATAAGGAATCACTCTCGGTGCCGGGGAAGGTGACATTGAGGATGCCGGGCAACATGGCAAGTGAACTGCCGTTCACTCGAGCGTCGGGAACGGCATCCAAGACAACCTTTGCGAGAAGTGAGCGCAAGCCAGATACCTTTGAATAGTTCTCTTCACGATGATCAGCAGCCCACTGCGCAGCTACTGCAAATGCCACGATCGAAGGAGCATTTAAAGTACCGCTGCGAATATCGCGCTCTTGTCCCCCACCATGCAGGACGGGAGTGATGTCAATGCCGCGCTGCAATATGAGCGCTGCTACGCCCAGCGGACCACCGATCTTGTGGGCACTTATGGTCGCGGATGTGACACCGAGCCCAGCGAAATCAAAAGGTACTTTTCCAAAACTTTGCACTGCATCGGTATGCACCGGAATATCGCCAGCGAGCGCAACTACTTCTGCGATGGGCTGAATCGTTCCGATCTCATTATTAGAATGCATGACACAGATCAGGGCGATGTGTTCGCGTTCAGCCTTAATAATGTCGGCGAGCGCATCGAGATCGATCGAACCATGAGCCAAAATCGGAATGTGAATGACGATGGCGCCTTCGTGATCTTCTAGCCATTCCACCGGTTCCAAGGTCGCATGATGCTCAAACGCTGCGACAACGATGACATTGCGCAATAAATCCTCTTGTACGGCTTTCCAGTAGAAACCTTTAATAGCGGTGTTGTTGGCCTCGGTGCCGCTTCCGGTAAAGATGATCTCGCCCGCCTGGCAGTTCAGGATACTGGCCAGCGTTTCACGCGCCTCTTCCACTTTCTTGCGGACAGCTCGCCCTGCTGTATGGAGGCTAGAGGCATTGCCAAACTCTTTGATCTGCTCCGTGAGGGCAGCCAAAGCCTCAGGAATCATCGGCGTAGTAGCCGCATGATCGAGGTAGATGTCCATAGGGGTAAGTCTACGAAGATCCCGCGTTATGAGTTCACCTGACCTTCAACAACGCTTTACCTCAAGGGCTACTTCAGGCTTGATTGAGGGCTGACTATATGGGTCATGAGAGTTGCTATCGTGACCGAGAGTTTCTTGCCTCAGATCAACGGCGTCACCAATTCTGTCCTACGAGTCCTGGAATTCCTGGAATCCCAAGGGCACCAGGCGATGGTAATCGCACCCGAGTCTGATGGAGGGCCATCTGAATACCACGGGGCTCGCATCAAACGCGTCGCGGCCCTGCCACTCCACTCGATTCTGCCGATTGGTCTGCCAGTGGCGGTGCCTTCCCGCAAACTTGAATACTTAATCGATGGCTTTGCTCCCGACGTTTTGCACCTGGCTTCGCCTTTTGCCCTCGGCGGATACTCCGCCCGTATCGCCCGGCGCTTGGGACTGCCTTCTCTTTCGATTTACCAGACCGACCTCGCTGGATTTGCGCGTCACTATGGAATGAATATCGCGCACAATTCGCTGCGCAAGATCGTGGGCAAGATTCACACCAACACCGATCGCACGCTGGCGCCATCGAGCGCAGCCTGCGGAGATCTTCGCGAACAAGGAGTACCGAATGTCCACCTGTGGCGACGTGGTGTTAACACATCGCTCTTTCATCCGTCTAAGCGTGATGAGCTACTTCGCCACTCGTGGGGTGCACCGCATAAGTTGGTAGTGGGATTTGTCGGACGCCTTGCCAATGAGAAACGCATCTCAGATTTAGCAATTCTCGATCGCGATCCACGCGTGCAACTTGTAATCGTGGGCGATGGACCGGCCCGCGAGAAGCTGCAGCGCGAACTTCCCGACGCTATCTTTACGGGATTTAAATCAGGTGAGGATCTTGGCGCTGCGTATGCCAGCTTCGATCTCTTTATTCACCCAGGTCCCAACGAAACATTCTGCCAGGCTGTTCAAGAAGCGCTCTCGTCGGGAACGCCATGCATCGTCCCGCAGACGGGCGGACCCGCTGATCTCGTCACAACAGGTGCAACCGGATACATCATTGATACCAGCGATGCTCAAGCCTTGGCAGCGAGTGTCGAACATTTCATTGCGCGTAGCGACCGCGCAGAGATGTCACTACTTGCTCGGGATTCCGTTGCGACTCGAACCTGGGGTGCAATTAACCAACAGTTAATTGGACATTACAAGGCGGTCATTGAATCACGCCACGGCGCTTTGCACCCTGTCGGAGCGGTCGCATGAGGATCGTTCACATCGCGAACTTCTACGGACCAAACTCAGGTGGCATCAAAACAACGTTGCACGAATTAGGTCGCGGTTACCTTAAATACGGTCACGATTTTATTTATATCGTTCCTGGCACCCAGTTCTTGCAAGAGCAGACACCCTATGGTCGCAAAATTACTCTGCCCAGTATGATCTTGCCGGGTAGCGGCGGATATCGCGTTATTAAATCGAACAAGGCGCTTCGCAATCTCATTGCCGACCTCGCCCCGGATCGCATCGAAATCTCCGATCGTTTTACACTCTTAAACATCGCTAAATTCGCACGCAGACGCGGGATTCCAACAGTCGTCTTTAGCCACGAAACTTTGCGCGGCTTAGCTAATAGATTCCTTCCGACTTGGTTGCCACGGCGAACCATCGTCAATTGGCATAACCGCCGCCTCGCTAAGAACTTTGATCACGTGATTGCGACAACAGAGTTTGCAGCAGTGGAGTTCCGCGAGATCGGTACTAAGAATCTGGTCAAGATTCCGCTCGGAGTTGATCTGGTCAACTTCAGCCCCGACCACCGCTCCTTGCAATTTCGACGTG